>NZ_JBMDII010000045.1:0-39509 GCF_057808605.1 Comamonas sp. FG99 | reverse complement strand
CGCCGGGGCGAGTCCCGGCCTCCGGCCTCAAAACAAGGCCCTGCGCTTGCCCGCTACGCGGGGGCTCCCGAGGAGCTCATGCCGTTCACTGGCCTAAGTGAACGGCATTACTCCGAGAGGGGGCCGCTTTTTGCCTTGGGGCGGCCCGGCGGAAAAATGGCACCCCACGCTCCCCACTGCGTGTGGTCGCTGCCCCTCCGAGAGGGGGGCGCTTTTTGCCTTGGGGCGGCCCGGCGGCAAAAAAAATCGCCCGCAGGCCCAGGCCCGTCAGGCGATTCCAAGCGGAGAAACTCGCGTTGTTATCCGGTGTCAGCTCGCTGCGAGAGGATGCTTCTTACGCCTTTTGACCCACTTCGAAGTTGGCCATGAATTCCAGCGCCCGCACCATGCCCGAGTGGTCCCAGGCCGCGCCGCCGTGGGCCACGCAGGTGCTGAACAGCTGCTGGGCGTTGGCGGTGTTGGGCAGGGCCATGCCCAGGTCCTTGGCGGCGGCCAGCGCCAGGTTCAGGTCCTTCTGGTGCAGCGCGATGCGAAAGCCCGGATCGAACGTGCGCTTGATCATGCGTTCGGCATGCACTTCGAGGATCTTGCTGGAGGCAAAGCCGCCCAGCAGGGCCTGGCGCACGCGCTCGGGGTCGGCGCCGGCGCGCGATGCGAACAGCAGCGCTTCGGCGGCGGCCTCGATGTTCAGCGCCACGATGATCTGGTTGGCCACCTTGGCGGTCTGGCCGTCGCCGTTGCCGCCGACCAGGGTGATGTTCTTGCCCATCAGCTGGAACAGGGGCTTGACGCGCTCGAACACCGCATCGTCGCCGCCGACCATGATGGACAGCGTGGCGTTCTTGGCACCCACCTCGCCGCCGGACACGGGCGCGTCCAGATAGTCGGCGCCCAGGTCGTTGATGCGCTTGGCGAAGCCCTTGGTGGCCACCGGCGAGATGGAGCTCATGTCCACCACCACCTTGCGGCCGCCTTCGGACTTGCTGGCTTTGAGGCCTTCGGCCACGCCGCCTTCGGCGAACAGGGCCTCTTCCACGTTGTGCGTGTCGGGCACCATGGTGATGATGATGTCGGCGCGCTCGGCCACGCTCTTGCCGCTGGTGCACTTGGTGGCCGGGCCGCTGGCGATGTCATCGGGCAGCTTGCCGTGGGTGAACACGAACACGTTGTGGCCGGCGCTGATCAGGTGCTGGCACATGGGGGCGCCCATGATGCCCAGGCCGATGAAGCCGATTTTCAGGGGGGAGTTGGTCATGCTGGTCTCCTTCAATGTCGAAAGACGGTGGAATAAAAACTGTGGCCAAGGATCAGGCGGTCAGCGCCTTGCGCCAGCCCAGGCCTGCCTCGGTGGTGGTCGCGGGCTTGTACTCGCAGCCGATCCAGCCGCTGTAGCCGATGCGGTCCAGGTGCTTGAACAGGAAGGGGTAGTTCAGCTCGCCGGTGCCGGGCTCGTTGCGGCCGGGGTTGTCGGCCAGCTGGATGTGGCCGATGCGCGCCAGGTGCTTGGCCACGGTGTTGGCGATCTCGCCCTCCACGCGCTGGGCGTGGTAGATGTCGTACTGCACGAACAGGTTGGGCGCGCCCACTTCGTCGATCAGCGACAGCGCCTCGTCGGTGCGGTTGAGGTAGAAGCCGGGAATGTCGAAGGGGTTGATCGGCTCGATCAGCAGGCGCAGGCCGGCTTCGTGCAGCTGGGCCGCGGCATAGCGCAGGTTCTCCACCGTGGTGCGGCGCAGCTCGGCATCGGACACGCCGGCCGGGCGCTTGCCCACCAGGCAGTTGAGCTGCGGCGTGCCCAGCACCTTGGCATAGCGGATCGCGGTGGCCACGCCGGCGCGGAATTCCTCCACGCGGGCCGGGTCGCAGGCGATGCCGCGGTCGCCGCCGTCCCAGTCGCCGGCGGGCAGGTTGTGCAGCGCCAGGGTCAGCTGGTGCTTGGTGAGCTGCTCCTTCACCTGCTCGGGCTCGAAGGCATAGGGGAAGAGGAACTCCACCGCCTCGAAGCCGGCGGCCGCGGCGCGGCCGAAGCGTTCGAGGAAGGGCGCCTCGGTGAAGAGCATGGTGAGGTTGGCGGCAAAACGGGGCATGTCTGATTTCTCCGAAAGAATGATCTAGTTATGAAAGCGGGGCATGGAGCAAGCCATGCCCTCGCGGGTGTCGCAACAGTTAGTCAAGCATGGCCAGCGCGCTGGGCACGTCGATGGAGCCGGCGGCCAGCTCCTCGAACTCGATCACGTTGTCGATCTCGGCGCCCATGGAGATGTTGGTCACGCGCTCCAGGATGCACTCGATGACCACCGGGGTCTGGTGCTCGGCCATCCAGGCCTCGGCCTGCTCCATGGCGGCGGCGAAATCGTCCGGCTTGGTGACGCGGATGGCCTTGCAGCCCAGGCCTTCGACCACCTTGACGTGGTCCACGCCATAGCCGCGGGACTGCTCGCCCTCGGGCATGTTGATGTTGTCGAACGCCAGCTGCACGCAGTAGTCGATCGAGAAGGCGCGCTGTGCCTGGCGGATGAGGCCCAGGTAGCTGTTGTTGACCAGCACATGCACATAGGGCAGCTTGAATTGCGCGCCCACGGCCAGCTCTTCGATCATGAACTGGAAGTCGTAGTCGCCCGACAGCGCGACGATCTTGCGCTTGGGATCGGCCACGCGCACGCCCAGCGCGGCGGGAATGGTCCAGCCCAGCGGGCCCGCCTGGCCGCAGTTGATCCAGTGGCGCGGCTTGTACACATGCAGGAACTGCGCGCCGGCGATCTGCGACAGGCCGATGGTGGACACATAGGTGGTGTCCTTGTCCAGGCTGCGGTTCATGCACTGGTACACGCGCTGGGGCTTCATCGGCACGTTGTCGAAATTGGTCTTGCGCAGGAATTCCACGCTGTTCTTGCGGGCCTGGCATTCGAGCAGCCAGGCGCTGCGGTCGCGCAGCTTGCCGGCGGCGCGCCACTCGCGGGCCACCTCGACGAAGAGCTTGAGCGCGGCGCCGGCGTCGGAGACGATGCCCAGGTCGGGCGAGAACACGCGGCCGATCTGGGTGGGCTCGATGTCGACGTGCACGAACTTGCGGCCCTTGGTGTAGACCTCGACCGAGCCGGTGTGGCGGTTGGCCCAGCGGTTGCCGATGCCCAGCACGAAGTCGGAAGCCAGCATGGTGGCGTTGCCGTAGCGGTGGCTGGTCTGCAGGCCGCACATACCCACCATCTGCGGGTGGTCGTCGGGGATGGTGCCCCAGCCCATCAGCGTGGGAATCACCGGCACGCCGATGGCTTCGGCGAACTCGACCAGCGCGGCCGAGGCATCGGCGTTGATGATGCCGCCGCCAGCCACGATCAGCGGGCGCTCGGATTCATTGAGCATCGCCAGCGCCTTCTCGATCTGGGCGCGGCTGGCTGCCGGCTTGTAGGCGGGCAGGGGTTCGTAGGTGTCGATGTCGAATTCGATCTCGGCCAGCTGCACGTCGATCGGCAGGTCGATCAGCACCGGGCCGGGGCGGCCGGAGCGCATCAGGTGAAAGGCCTGCTGGAAGGCGCGGGGCACCTGGGCGGGCTCCAGCACGGTGGTGGCCCACTTGGCCACCGGCTTGGCGATGGAGGCGATGTCCACGGCCTGGAAGTCTTCCTTGTGCAGGCGGGCGCGGGGTGCCTGGCCGGTGATGCACAGGATCGGGATCGAGTCGGCGCTGGCCGAGTACAGGCCGGTGATCATGTCGGTGCCGGCCGGGCCGCTGGTGCCGATGCACACGCCGATGTTGCCGGCCACCGCACGGGTGTAGCCCTCGGCCATGTGGCTGGCGCCCTCGACGTGGCGCGCCAGGATGTGGCCGATGCCGCCGTGGTTCTTCATCGCCGCGTACAGCGGGTTGATGGCTGCGCCGGGCACGCCGAACGCGACCGTGACGCCTTCTTTTTCCAGAACCGCGACCGCTGCCTCGATTGCCTTCATCTTTGCCATGGATGGTCTCCTGAAGTTGATAGATTGCTGATGGATTGGTTGTGACTGTAGGCAGCGGCGGCACTTGTGGGAATCCACAGGGAGACCATAAAATCTATTCCCGTCAAGAATAAGTAAAGCGCTCAAGGGGGACACGCTTATGGATCGGCTCGATGCAATGCAGATGTTTGTGCGCGTGGTGGAAACCGGCAGTTTCACCCGCGTGGCACAGGAGTTCCAGACCACCCAGCCCACGGTCACCAAACAGATCAGCGCGCTGGAGACGCGCCTGCGGGTGCGGCTGCTCAACCGCAACACGCGCGGCGTCAGCGTGACCGAGCCGGGCGCGCTGTACTACGAGCGCTGCAAGGACATCGTGGGCAGTCTGGCCGAGGCGGACGACCTGGTGCGCAGCAGCCAGCAGCATGTGCGCGGCCAGCTGCGCGTGGGCAGCTCGGTGGCCTTCGGGCGGCGCGTGATCGTGCCGCTGGTGATGGACTTCATGGCCGAGAACCCCGACGTGCACATCGACCTGAGCTTCGAGGACCGCTACACCGACCTGGTGGCGCAGGGCATCGACGTGGCGATCCGCCTCGGGCGGCTGGCTGACTCGAACCTGGGCGCGCGCATGCTGGGCTTCAACCCCTGGCTGCTGGTGGCGTCGCCGCGCTACCTGGAGCAGCACGGCACGCCAAAGAAGCCGCAGGACCTGAAGGACCACCATGCGCTGATCTACAGCAGCGTGCAGGGCGACGACATCTGGCGCCTGTCGGGCGCGGGCGGCGAGGTGGTGTCGGTGCGCGTGGCCGGGCGGCTGCGCTCCAACAACCTGTCGGCGCTGCTGGCCGCGGCCCGCGCCGACATGGGCATTGCCGCGCTGCCGCGCTATGTGGCGGTGGAGTCGCTGGCCAGCGGCAGCGTGGTCGAGGTGCTCAAGAGCAGCCGCCTGCCCGAGCAGGAGATGCACGCGGTCTTCCCCTCGCCGCGCCTGGTGCCCCAGAAGGTGCAGGCGCTGATCGCCTTCCTGCAGCCGCGCTTTGCCGAGCAGTGGTGGGACCGGCTGCCGAAGGTGTGAGCTAGGGCCTGTTCACACAAATACGGGGTCGCGCAAGCCCGACAGGGCTGTCAATGCTAGGCACGCGACGCCGTGCGTGTGCCCACCCGCACAAGGAGCGTAACGACGCAGTGGCGGCCCTGCCGGACTTGCCCGAAGGGTTGAGCCCTCTTGGGCGGTCTGCTGCGTTGCTGTCTCTTGCAAGGTACCTACCTTGCTGCGGGCCAGCGCCTTGCAGCCCATCCCAAGAGGACTCAACGCGATCCCCGTGCTTTGTGTGAACAGGCCCTAGAGCACCAGGATCGCCCGGAAGTCGTTCACGTTGGTGTGCGTCGGCCCGCTGATGAGCAGGTCGCCCAGCGGCAGGAAGAAGCCGTAGGAGTCGTTGCGGTCCAGGTAGGCATCGAGCTTGAGGCCGGCGGCGCGCGAGCGGGCCAGCGTGTCGGGCGTGACCACCGCGCCGGCATTGTCCTCCACGCCGTCAATGCCGTCGGTGTCGGCCGCCAGCGCCCAGATGCCGGCGGCTCCCTGCAGCGCCTGGGCCAGGCCCATGCAGAACTCGGCGGCGCGGCCGCCACGGCCGCGCGGCGTGCCCGGCGCCTGCGGGCGCACCGTCACGGTGGTTTCGCCGCCCGACAGGATCACGCAGGGCCTGGCAAACGGCTGGCCATGCAAGCCGACCGCGCGCGCCAGCGCCGCATGCACCTTGCCCACCTCGCGCGATTCGCCCTCGATCTCGTCGCTGAGCACATGGGCCGCCAGGCCCGCTGCGCGCGCTGCCTCGGCGGCGGCCTGCAGCGACTGCTGCGGCGCGGCGATGACATGCACGCTCTGGCCGGCGAAGCAGGCATCGCCGGGCTTGGGCGTTTCGAGCGCGCCACTTTGCAGCTGCGCGCGGATGGTCGCCGGCACCTCGATGCGGTAGCGCTCGAGAATGGCCAGCGCGTCGGCGCAGCTGGTCTCGTCGGGCACCGTGGGGCCGCTGGCGATCACCGAAGGGTCATCGCCCGGCACGTCGCTGATGCTGAGCGTCACCACCCGGGCCGGCGCGCAGGCCGCGGCCAGCCGCCCGCCCTTGATGCGCGAGAGGTGCTTGCGCACGCAGTTCATCTCGCCGATGGCCGCGCCGCTCTCCAGCAGCGCGCGGTTGATGCGCTGCTTGTCTTCCAGCGTCAGCCCCTCGGCGGGCAGCGACAGCAGCGCCGAGCCGCCGCCCGAGATCAGGCAGATCACCAGGTCGTCCTCGGTCAGCCCTTCGGTGAGCGCCAGGATGCGCTCGGCCGCCTGCATGCCGGCCGCGTCGGGCACGGGGTGCGAGGCCTCGACCACCTCGATGCGCTGCGCCAGGCCCTCGGGCCGCGGCGGCGTGTGGTGGTAGCGGGTGACCACCAGGCCCGACAGCGGCGCCTCGGCCGGCCACAGCGCCTCCAGCGCGTGCGCCATCGAGCCGCCGGCCTTGCCGGCGCCCAGCACCAGGGTGCGGCCCTTGGGTACGGCGGGCAGGTGGGCGCGGATGCCTTCGAGCGGCAGCGCGCAGCGCACGGCGGCGTGGTAGAGGTGCTGCAGGAAGGCGAGCGGCTCGTCTTGCGGCTGGCGCGCGGCGCCCAGCGGGGCATGCACGTCCACGTGGTGGGCGGCGATGGGGGCGGCGGCGGATGCCAAGGAGGGGTCAGGTGTCGTCATGGCCCGCAAGCGTGACAGAACTGGCTGCGCTTGCCAAGGGCCATGGGGGGCGCGGAATAAATCTTATGCGGCGCCAGGAGCCCCAGCAGGGATAATGTCGCCCCATGTCATCCCCCAAAGTGTTGTTCGGCTTTCACGCCGTGGGCGTGCGCCTGAAGACCGCCCCCCAGTCCATCGTCGAGGTTTATTTCGAGGCCACGCGCCGCGATGCGCGCATGCGCCAGTTCCTGGAGCGCGCGAAGGAGGCCGGGGTGCGCCTGATCGAGGCCGACGCCCCGCGCATCGCCAAGCTGGCGGGCAGCCATGGCCACCAGGGCGTGGCCGCGCGCGTGACGGAGGTCAAGGACACGCGCACGCTCGATGAGCTGCTCGACGACCTGGAGGCCGAGGGCGTGGCGGCGCCGCTGCTGCTGGTGCTCGATGGCGTGACCGACCCGCACAACCTGGGCGCCTGCCTGCGCGTGGCTGATGGCGCGGGCGTGCATGCGGTGATCGCGCCCAAGGACCATGCGGCCGGCATCAACGCCACCGTGGCCAAGGTGGCCAGCGGCGCGGCCGAGACGGTGCCTTACTTCATGGTGACCAACCTGGCGCGCACGCTCAAGGAGCTCAAGGAGCGCAACATCTGGGTGATAGGCACCAGCGGCGATGCCGACAAGCACCTCTACCAGATGGACCTGAGCGGCCCCACCGCCCTGGTGCTGGGCGCCGAGGGCGACGGCATGCGCCAGCTCACGCGCAAGACCTGCGACGAGCTGGTGCGCATACCGATGCAGGGCGCGGTGGAGAGCCTGAACGTGTCGGTCGCCAGCGGCGTATGCCTGTACGAGGCACTGCGCCAGCGCACGGTGAAAAGCGCCTGAAAGGCATCTGAGAGGGGGCGTCCTGCCCAATGGTCGTTTCGGAAATTTCGAGTATTTCGAGTTTGGGCTATACTGATTCCGGCACTGAATCTCAAAGAGGCGGATCATGAGCACGAAGCAAACCATGCCCGGGCGGGCGCGCAGGCGGGAAGCCGCAACGGTGGCGGCCAAGGCCAAGGCAGGGACTGCCTTGCCTGTGGTCAGGGTGTCGTTTTCCGTCGATCCCTTGGTGGCGATCATTCAGCGGCACGTCAAAATCAGCGAGAGGGCGCGCCAGGCCATTGCGCGCGATTTGACCGATGCCCTGGAGCACGCATCGGTGGATATGGATGTTCGGCAGCCGCCCGCTGGCGCTGAGGACCCCATTCTCACCACCGAAGAGGCTGCCCAGCTTCTCAAAGTCAGCCGCCCCTTCGTCGTCAAGTTGATCGACTCGGGCGCCGTGGCCCTGGACAAAAAGGTCGGCAACCAGCGCCGCGTGCGGCGCAGTGCCGTGCTTCACTGGCAGCGGAGCGAGCGTTTGCGGCAGGCAAAGGCGCTCAGGCGCTTGGCGAAAGATTTGGATGAGGAGATTTTCCCATCGTAGTGCGGCCGGTTGTCGCGGATGCGGATACGCTGTTTCCGGCGACGACCCGTGGCCTGCTGATCTATCTGGACTTTGCCGGCTTGATCCGGCTGCACTGGTCGCAGATGATCCTCGGCGAGCTTGCCCGCGCACTGGTTGAGACCGGCCGCAAGAAAACCCCTCGAAGACGCGAAGGCGCATGAGGCGCGCATGCAAGATGCCCTGCCTCATGCGCTGGTCGCTATCCAGGACGTCCAGGCCCGGTTCTCGGGTGTCGTGCATGCGGTTCGCTCGGCCAAGGACATCCATGTAGCGGCGTGTGCATACCAGGTGATCATGGCCGGCGCCTACGCGGCCCCCGAGGGGATTGCGCTGGTGACTCGCAATATCAAGGATTTTCGCAAAGGCGAACTCGCCAGGCTGGGTATTGGACTGAGAACGCCGGATGAATTTCTTGCCATGCTATTCCAGAGCGAGCCTCATGCCTTCAGCGCCGCATTCCGGGATTTCCGTATGGATCTGAGTTCTCGCCCGCGGCCGCAAGACCTGCTTGAGCGGATGCGCAGAGATGGGCTGGAAAAGACGGTTGAGGCCATGGGCGGTGCGTTTCAATCCGCAGCCGTCAATCTGTAGCACATCAACGTTTCGTGCTTGGCAGCGCTAGAACTCCCGCCCCGCGCACCAGGCCACGGCCAGGTCGCGGAACTCCTGCGCCAGCGGGGGCAGGGCGGCCTGCTGGCGCCACAGCACGCCGAGGCGGTGCTGCCAGTGGAAGTCGCTGCCTTCCAGCGCGCACAGGCCCAGTCCCGCGGGCTGCGCCAGCATGGCGGTGGAGGCGATGCCCAGCAGGTCGCTGCGCTGCAGCAGCGCGGCAAAGCTGGCGGGCGTGTCGGCGCTTTCGACGATGACGCTGGGCTCGCCCAGGCGGTGCGCCGCCAGCCGGGCGTCGAGCCAGCGGCGCAGCAGCATGTCGCGGCTGGGCAGGGCCCATTGCTCGCCGTCCAGGTCGGCCAGCCGGCGAAAGCGCGCGAGCCGCGGATGGCCCTGGCGCGCCACCACGCTGATGCGCAGCTGGCCCAGCGGCAGCTGCGCCAGCCCCGGCGCCAAGCTGTCGGGCAGCGCGACGCAGGCCAGATCGAGGTGGCCGTCCTCCAGCCGCTCGACCAGCCGGCTGCTGAGTTCGCTCTCGAAGCGAAAGCGTGCCAGCGGGCGCGTGGGCAGAAAGCTCGCGATCAGCGGCGACAGCAGCGCATGGGTCAGCACCGGCAGCACGCCGATGCGCAGCAGCCCGCTGGTGGCGGCACGCTGCTGCGCCATGCTGGCCTGGATGTCGTTGCATACCGCCGACAGCTGGCGCGCGTGCGCCAGCAATTGCGCACCGGCCGCGGTGGGCAGCGTGCCGCGCGCGCTGCGTTCGAGCAGCGCCACGCCGAATTCGGCCTCCAGCCGGCCCACGGTCTTGGACAGCGCCGACTGTGTGCTGCCCAGCCGATTCGCGGCGCGCGAGAGCTGGCCGGCGTCGCAGATCAGGGCAAAGGCTTGCAGGTCTTCGAGGCGCATGCGGGGTGTGCTTGAGGGGAATGGCTTTGTGCTTGGTGGGAATGCATTATGCGGTGCCCGCTGCCTACACTGGCCCGCACCACAAGACAAGCAGGAGACACACCCATGGCGATTTCCCTGTCGCGCCGCGCCGCCTTGGCGCTGGCCTTCGCATCCGTATCTGGATCCGTGCTCGGCGGCGCCGCCGCGCACGCGGCGGCTGACGCTGGCCGGCTGCCCGATTTTCCCAGCCGTCCCATCACCATCGTCGTGCCGTCGCCGGCGGGCAATGTGAACGATGCGGTGGCGCGGCTGATCGGCCAGGAGCTGCAGGCCGCCTGGGGCCAGCCCGTGGTGGTCGAGAACCGGCCCGGCGCGGGCACCATCACCGGCACCAGGTACGTGGCCGGCGCGCCCAAGGACGGGCATACGCTGCTGCTGACCTTCACCGCCCATGTGCAGAACCCGGCGCTGTTCAAGAACCCAGGCTACGACCCGGTCAAGGATTTCGCTGCGGTGAGCGAGGTGGCGCTGTCGAGCGTGATCCTTGCGGCCTCGCCCGAGTTCGAGCCCAAGACGGTGGCCGAGATCGTGCAATGGGTGAAGGCCCGCCCCGGCGAGCTGGCCTATGGCTCCTACGGCGTGGGCACCACCGGGCATATCCTGGGCGAGCTGTTCAAGCGCGAGGCCGGGCTGCAGCTCACGCATGTGGCCTACAAGGGCGGGGCGCCGCTGGCCAACGACCTGGTGGCCGGCCACGTCAAGTTTGGCTGGATCGCGGTGGGCACGGCCATGCCGCTGATCAAGGCGGGGCGCCTGCGGCCGGTGGCGTTCGCCGGGGCGCAGCGCTCCGAGCTGCTGCCCGAGGTGCCCACGCTGCGGGAGCAGGGCCTGCGGGGCTTCGAGCCCGACGCCTGGATGGGGCTGCTGGCGCCGGCGGGCACGCCAGCGCCGCGCATCGATGCGCTGTCGGCGCAGGTGGCGCGTATCGTCAAAAAGCCCGAGATGGCGCGGCGCATGCACGAGCTGAACCTGGTGCCGGTGGGCAGCACCGCGGCTCAGTTCCAGGCCAAGCTAGCCTCCGACCTGCAGACCTGGTCGCGCGCCATCCGCGAGCTGGGCATCACCGCTGAATAGGGGTAGCCCATGGATGCCTTGATGCAAGAACCCGTGGCCCTGCCCGGTAGCGCGCAGCGCGCGGCGCCGGGCGCTGCCCAGGCCTATGACGGCCTGGTATGCGAGCACTGGTGCGACTGGCGTGAGCTGGCCATGCAACGCCTGGCGCGCCGGCCGCTGGCGCCGGGCCAGGTGCGCCTGGCGGTGCACCATGCCGGGGTGGGCTTTGCGCTCAAGCTCTTCGTCGCCGGCCAGTACCAGCGCAAGCCGCCGCTGCCCTTCGTGCCGGGCACCGAGGCGGCGGGCGTGGTGATCGAGGTGGGCGCGGGCGTGGCGCAGCTGGCGCCCGGCCAGCGCGTGGCCGCGGCGCTCGACTGGGGCGCCTTCGCGCAGGAGGCGGTGGTATCGGCCGATACCGTGTACCCGCTGCCGCAGGCGCTGCCGCTGGCCCTGGCTGCCGCCTTGCCCATCACCTATGGCACCGCCTGGGCGGCGCTCGAATGGCGCGCCAGGCTGCAGCCGGGCGAGGTGCTGCTGGTGCACGGCGCCAGCGGCGCGCTGGGCATGGCCGCGGTGCAGATCGGCCGGGCCCTGGGCGCGACGGTGATCGCCACCGCCAGCACCGAGGCCAAGCGCATTGCCGCACAGGCCAATGGCGCGCACCATGCGTTGCCGGCCGCTGCCGCAGAGCTGGCCGCCGCGGTGAAGGCGCTGACCGGCGGGCGCGGCGCGGACGTGGTGTTCGACCCGGTGGGCGGTGAGCTGTTCGATGCCTCGCTGCGCTGCACCGCGCCCGGCGGGCGCATGCTGTGCATAGGCTTTGCCAGCGGCCGTATCGCCCAGGTGCCGGCCAACCTGCTGCTGGTCAAGAATATTGCGCTCATCGGCTTCAACTACGGCCTGTACATCGGCTGGGGCCTGGCCGACGAACGCCGCCGCCATGCCCCGGCGGTGCAGGCGCTGATGGCGCGGCTGTTCGAGGCCGTGGCCAGCGGGCGCATGCCGGCGCCGATGACCGAGCATTTCCCGTTCGCCGACTGGCGCACGGCCGTAGAGACGACGATGGAGCGCCGCGCCATCGGCAAGGTGATCTTGGATATGCAGCCATGAGCGAGCCACACGTTTTTTCCACAGCCGAGGACGCATTGCCGCTGGCCGGCCTGCGCGTGCTCGACCTGAGCCAGGGCATTGCCGGCCCCTACTGCGGCCTGATGCTGCGCCAGCAGGGCGCGCGGGTGACCAAGGTCGAGCCGCCGCAGGGCGACTGGAGCCGCCAGATGGGGCGCAGCAAGAGTGGGCTGTCGGCCATCTTCATGGCCTGCAATGCCGGCAAGCAGGGCCTGTGCCTGGACGCGGCCACGCCCGAGGGCCGCGCGCAGCTGCAGCGCCTGGCCGCCGATGCCGACGTGATCGTGCAGAACTACCGCCCGGGCGTGGCCGAGCGCATGGGCGTGGGCTGGGCGGAGCTGTCGGCGCGCAAGCCCGCGCTGGTCTATGTCTCCATCAGCGGCTGGGGAAGCAGCGGCCCCATGGCCCATGTGCCCACGCTCGATACCACCATGCAGGCGGCCAGCGGCATGATGCATGCCAACCGTGGCGACGACGGCCGGCCGCGCCGCATCGGCCTGTACCTGGTGGACTACGCCACCGGCCTGTATGCGGCCCAGGCCACGCTGGCGGCGCTGCTGCGCCAGGCGCGCAGCGGGCGCGGACGGCATGTGGAGGTGGCCATGCTGCAGGCCGCCGCGGTGCTGCAGAACTACCTGAGCATCGATGCCGCAATGTTCCCGCAGCAGCAGGGCGGCGCCTTCAATGCGCCGACCGGGCTGTTCGACACGGCAGACGGCCGCCAGCTCTACGTGAGCATGCTCAACGACGCGATGTTCCTGCGCCTGGCGCGGGCGCTGGGGATGGACGGCTGGATCGCCGATGCCAGTCTGCACGCGAGCAGCGGGCGGCTGCCCCGCGCGCAGGCGCTGAACCAGGCCCTGGCCGACCGCCTGGCGCAGGGCACGCTGGCGCACTGGAGCGAGCTGCTGGCGCGGCACGACATCTTGTTCGCGCCGCTGCGCAGCCCGGGCGAGCTGCCGCAGGACGCGCAGGCGCGGCACCTGAAGGTGTTCGCCGAGCAGCTGGTGCCCGGCGTGGGCACAGTGCCCCTGGCCGGGCTGCCCGGTGGCGCGGGCACTGTGCCGCTGGAGCCGGCGCCCCGGCTGGGCCAGCACAATGCCGAGCTGCTGGGCGCCTGAGCTGCGCGCTCTGCGCGCTTTCTACAGCGTGGCAGCCAGCGCCGCGAGCTGGTCGGCGCACTGGCCCCAGCCGGTGTGAAAGCCCATGGCCTCGTGCTGCTGGCGGGCCTCTTCGCTCCAGTGGCGAGCGATGGCGGTGTAGCGCGTGTGCGCGCCCTCGGGCTCGAAGCTGACGATGGCGGTGAAGAAGGGCTTGGCGCTGGGCACCCAGCCGGCGGCACATCCGGCAATATAGGCATCGGTGAACACGATGCGGCGGTTGGGCACCACTTCGAGGTATACGCCAGCATTGGGGTATTCGTTGCCATCGGGGTCGCGCATCACGATCAGGCTGGCGCCGCCGGGGCGCACATCGACCTCGGCGCGCGCGATGGTCCAGGGCTTGGGCACGAACCACCGCGGGATCAGCTGCGCATCGGTCCAGCAGCGAAAGAGCTTGTCGGCCGGCGCGGCGATCAGGCGTTCGAGCGCCAGGTCATTGGGGTGGCGGGTCATGGTGTGTCTCCTGGTTTCAAGCCAGTTAATGGGTGGCCAGCGGGGCTTCGCCAGCCTTGAGATCCGCGCGCAGCACGGTGGCGCCCAGCACCGCGGCCAGCAGGGCAAACAGCGCGCCTGCGCCGAAGGCCCACTGGTAGCCACCATGCAGCGCGGCCAGGGCGTCGGTGCCTCCGGCTGCAAGCTGGGTGGTACGGGCGGCGGCCAGGCTGGCCAGCACGGCCAGGCCTAGTGCGCCGCCGAGCATGAACGAGGTATTGACCAGGCCTGAGGCCAGGCCCGCGTCGGCGGGCGAGACATCGTGCATGGCGGCCATGAGCATGGGGTTGAACGCAATGCCCGCCCCTAGGCCCAGCAACAGCATGCCGGGCAGCACGTCGATCCAGAAGCTGGTCGATTCGCCGGCCGTGGGGGCGCGCGCAAACAGCAGCAATCCCAGCATGGCCAGCAGCAGGCCCGCAGCCAGCGGGGCGCGGATGCCGAAGCGCATCACCAGCTTGGCCGACCAGCCCAGCGACAGCGCCGCCATCACCAGGTTGGCCGGCAGAAAGGCCAGGCCCACCTGCATGGGCGTATAGCCCAGCACCTGCTGCAGGTACAGCGCCGACATGAAGAACCACGCGAACATGCCGGCCGACCACAGCACGGCGCAGATGTTGGACACGCTGATGTTGCGCAGCCTGAACAGCGTCAGCGGCACCAGCGGATGGGCCGAGCGCGACTCGATGACGAGAAAGAGCGCCATCAACATGGCGCCGGCGCCCAGCAGGCCCAGCGTCTGCGCCGAGCCCCAGCCTGCCTCGTTGCCGCCGACCACGCCGTAGACGGCGAGCATCAGCGACAGCGTTACCGTGGCTGCGCCCGTCACGTCCAGCCGCTCGCCACTGCCCATGGCGGATGCGACGGGCAGCAGCGCCCGGCTGGCAAGGTACACGGCCACGCCGACCGGCAGGTTGACCAGGAATATCCAGTGCCAGCCCACGCTGGTCAACAGGCCGCCGAGCAGTACGCCCAGGCTGCCGCCGCCTGCGCAGACGAAGCCATACACACCCATGGCACGGGCGCGCTCGTCGGTTTCGGTGAACAGGTTCATGATGAGCGACAGGGCCACGGCCGACACCACGGCGCCGCCCAGCCCCTGGATGGCGCGCGCCGCTACCAGCACTTGCTGCGACGGCGCCAGCCCGCAGGCCAGCGAGGCCAGCGTGAAGAACGCCAACCCGGCGAGGAACATGCGGCGTTGGCCGTACAGGTCGCCCAGCCGCCCGCCCAGCAGCAGGCAGCCGCCGAAGGTGAGCATATAGGCATTGACCACCCACACCAGCGAGGTTTCGGTAAAGCCCAGGTCGGCGCGGATCGAGGGCAGGGCGACGTTGACGATGGTGCTGTCCAGCACGATCATCAGCTCGCCCTGGCACAGCACGATCAGCGCCAGCCAGCGGTGTCGGGAGTGGGCCGCGGCATCCATGAGGCGCTTAGGCCGAGCGGCCGTCGTAGTGGCGCACGGCAATGGCGTCGAGGTCGGCATCTTCCACGCAGCGCATGTTGATGGCTGCCATGGCGGTGCCCTGGGGACTGATGCCTTCGCCATAGAGATGGATGCCGCAATGGGGGCAGAAGCGGTGGCGGATGACGTGCTTGTGGAAGGTGTAGGTGCTACTGCCGTCCTCGGGCGTGAGCAGCTTGAGGTTTTCGCGCGGCGTGAACCACAGCAGCGAGCCGCGCCGCCGGCACATGGAGCAGTTGCATGCCAGCACCTCGCTGACTTCGCCCTCGAAGGTGAATGCGTTCTTGCCGCAATGGCAGCTTGCTTGGTATTGCATGGTGCAGGGAGTGTTACTGCATGGAGTGCAGGCCAATCAGGTTGCCCTCGGTATCCTGCACGATCGCGCAGTGACCGTAGGGGCCGATGGAGAACTTGGCGCGGTGGACCTGGCCGCCGGCTGCCTCCACGCGTGCTTGCTCCACGCTGCAATCCTCGCAGAAGAAGTACACCATGGTGCCTCCGCCGCCAGAGGGCATTCCCTCCATCTGCACCAGCATGCCGCCGCTGCCGGGCGCATCCATGACCATGGGGAAGGACAGCATGCGCGTGCTCCCGGGCATGCCGTCGGGCACGGCCAGCGGCTCCAGCGCGCATTGGAAGACCGCTTCGTAGAACCTGCGCGCGCGCTCCATGTCCTTCACGTAGATCTCGAACCAGACGACGGGATTGGGTTTCATGATGATCATCCTTTCAACGACCGAGAAAGGAGGCGCCTTGCCGGCGGACCCTCCGCTGCAAACGGTGCTCAGGCGCCGCGGCGCCGGATCACCACATGGGTAGCCTGCTCTGAGGCTACGGATTGGGCGCATTCGTATCCCAGGGCCGGCAGGTCGATGCCCTGGAACAGGTGCTCGCCGCGGCCCAGCAGCACGGGCGCGATGGCGAGGTGCAGCTCGTCGATCAGGCCCGCGCGCAGGTATTGCCGCACGGTGCCGACGCCGCCGCCGATGCGCACGTCGCGCGGGCCGGCCGCGGCGCGCGCCAGCTCCAGCGCCTCGTGGATGCCGCCGGTGACGAAGTGAAAGCTGGTGCCGCCCGCCATCTCCAGCGGCGGGCGCGCATGGTGCGTCAGCACAAAGGCCGGCACGTGGTAGGGTGGGTTGTCGCCCCACCAGCCTCTCCAGCGCTCATCGGGCCAGGGGCCGCGCACCGGGCCGAACATGTTGCGCCCGAGAATCCAGGCGCCGATATTGCGAAAGCCGCGCGCGGCGAAATCGTCATCCAGCCCCGTGGTGCCGTCGGCGGCGCCCAGCACCTGCCGCTGGAAGCTGCGCGTGGGAAACACCCACCGGTGCAGATCCATGCCGCCCTCGCCCAAGGGGTGATCCAGGTTCTGGTTCGGGCCGGCCCCGTATCCGTCCAGCGAGATGGAGAAGCTGGCAACGCGTACCTGTGCCATGGCAGTCCTTGCTGGCTCAGCCTTGCTGCACGTTGACCATCCACGGCGTGCCGAAGTGGTCCTTGACCATGCCGAAGCCGGGCGACCAGAAGGTCTTGGCGAACGGCATCACGACCTGCCCGCCCGGTGCCAGCGCATCGAAGTAGCGTTGGCCCTCGGCCGCGTCGGCGGCCTGGATCGAGACCCACAGCCCCTGGGCGGGCTGGTAGCCGCCGCAGGTGGCGTCGGCGCCGGGCATCGCGTCCGAGCCCATCAGCGACTGGTCCTTGACCTGCAGGTGCACGTGCATGATGCGCTGCCTGGCCGATTCGGGTATCGGCGGCATGCCTTCGTGCGCCGGCATCTCGCCGAAAGTGCCCTGGTAAACGATGCTGCCGCCGAACAGCTGGGCATAGAAGGCAAAGGCCTCGGCGCAGTTGCCGTCGAAGTTGAGGTAGGGGGTGAATTGCATGAAGGTCTCCTGGCTCGGGTGGGTGGCTCGATGGCCCGATTGATGTGTACAGCGTTCACTTATTATGGGGAATAAAATGGACGCTGTCCACATTGAAATGCCGCTGGTTGGTGACAGCTTGTGAAGATTCGGTTTTACCAAGCCTCGCCACATTCTCCAGCGGTATTCCTTCAGCACTCATGAGTTCATCCCGACCGAGAAAAACCTACCACCATGGAGATTTGCGCCAGGCCCTGGTGCAGGCCGGGCTGGAGCTGGCGCGCGCCGGCGGCCCCGAGGCCGTCGTGCTGCGCGAGGCCACGCGCCGCGCCGGCGTGGCGCCCAATGCCGCCTACCGGCATTTTGCCAACCGCGAGGCGCTGTTCGATGCGGTGCGCGCCGCGGCGCTGGGGGCGCTGGCGCTGGCCATCGAGCAGGAAATGGCGGCGGCAAGCGGCATGGCCGATCTGGCGCTGCGTTCGCGCGCATTGCTGGCGGCCGTGGGCCGCGGCTATCTGGGCTTTGCGCAGCGCGAGACTGGGTGGTTCCGCACCGTATTCGCCTGGGGCGCGCACGATGTCGAGGTGCCGCCGGACGTAGCGCGCACCGGGCAGATGGGGCTCAACCCGTTCGAGCTGCTGGGCTATGCGCTCGACGCCATGCGCGACGCCGGCGTGCTCGCGGCCGAGCGCCGGCCCGGCGCCGAGTTCCTGGCCTGGTCGGCGGTGCACGGCATGGCCTTGCTGATGATCGACGGCCCGCTGCGCCACGCCCCGCCCGAGGAGCGCCAGGCGCTGGCCTGGCGCCTGCTGGCGATGGTGGAAGCGGGGATCTGAGCCATGGACACCTATACCTCTGCCGCCTGCATGCTGGCCGCGCAGTGGCTGGGCGCCGCGCGGCGCGTGGCCGTGCTCACCGGCGCGGGCGTGAGCGCCGAATCCGGCGTGCCCACTTTCCGCGATGCGCAGACCGGCTACTGGGCACAGTTTCGCGCCGAGGACATGGCCTCGGAGCCCGGCTTTCTGGCCGATCCCGAGCGGGTGTGGCGCTGGTACCGGCACCGGCGCGCGCTGGTGGCCGCGGTGCGGCCCAATGCCGGGCACCTGGCGCTGGCGCGCTGGCAGCGGCGCCATCCGGGGCGGCTCACGTTGATCACACAGAATGTCGATGGCCTGCACCGGCGGGCGGGCAGCGAGGGCGTGCTGTGCCTGCACGGCGAGCTGATGGCCGACCGCTGGCTGCGGCCCGCGCGGCCCTGCTGCGACCTGGCCCGCGCCAGCGCCGGCGAGCCGCCGCATTGCCCCGGCTGCGGCAACCTGGTGCGCCCGGCGGTGGTCTGGTTTGGCGAGGCGCTGCCGGGCGATGTGCTGCAGCAGGCCTGCGACGCCGTGCAGCAGTGCGAGGTGATGCTGGTTGTTGGTACCTCGGGCCAGGTGTATCCGGCGGCGGGGCTGGCCCACCAGGCCCGCCACAGCGGTGCCCGGGTGGTCATCGTGAATCCGGAGCCGACGGCGCTGGACGATATCGCCGACCTGCGCCTGGCCGGGCCCTCGGCCAGGCTGCTGCCGCTGTTGCTGGAGCCCGGAGAGGATGGCTTGATCGCAGCTTGAGCTTCTGGCGATAGTAAAAATAATAGCTTCAACCGCTTGCCATTCAATGTTTTCCGATAGTTTTATATTGGAAAGCATTGCTGGAAAAGCGCTAGGTGCTCCTGAATAAAAATCCCGCCTATACCCAGCCCAGCGCGCCCAGCAGGGCGCCGGCGCCCAGCAGCCACAGCAGATGCAGCCGGGTGCGCCATACCAGCAGCATCGAGGCCAGCGTGAGCAGCCACAGCCAGGGCGCCTGCTGCAGCGTTCCGTGGGCAGATGCCAGCACGATGGCGGTCGAGAACATCATGCCGATGACCACCGGCGACAGCCCGAGCTTGAAGGCGCGTAGCGCCCGGTGGTTCTGGTAGCGCTGGATCCAGCGCGCGGCCACCATCATCATCGTTGCGGTGGGCAGCACCACGCCCACCATGGTGCAGGCCACCGCGGTTGCGCAGCTCAGCCACACCGTTGCGGTGGAGGCGCCCACGCTGGCGTTCAATCCGATCTGCAGGCCCATCAGCGCCACGAACAGCACGTTGGGGCCGGGCGCCGCCTGGGCGATGGCGATCGCGTTGTTGAACTGCAGCGTGCTCAGCCAGCCTTGCTCGTCGACCAGCACGCGGTGCATGTCGGGCGAGGTGGAGATCGCGCCGCCCACCATCAGCAGCGACATCGACAGGTAGTAGGCGAACAGGTGCAGCCAGTCCGCCGCCTGCATCGAGATCTGCATCGCGTTCATGGCTGCTCTTTCGCCGGCCGCGCGGGCTGGGGCGCGGCCGGCGCCAGCTTGCGGTAGGTCAGCGCATAGCTCAGCCCGCCTATGCCCAGCAGCACCGCGGCCAGCGGCCAGTGCAGCCAGGTCAGCGCCGCCAGCGTGCAGGCGGTCACCGCCAGGCAGATGCGCCAGTGCAGCGGGTGGTGGCCCAGCGACAGCAGCATCTTGCAGGCGGTGCCGGCCACCAGGCCCGCCGCCACCGCGCCCATGCCGCGCACCGCGCCGGCCACCGCCGGCAGGTTGGCCCAGTGGGCATAGAGCAGGGCCAGCCCCAGCACCACCATCAGCGGCACCAGCAGCATGCCCGCCAGCGCCGCCAGCGCGCCGCGCCAGCCGAAATAGCGGTCCCCCAGGCTGATCGACAGGTTGACCACGTTCGCGCCGGGCATGATCTGCGCTACCGCCCAGTCCTCGACGAACTCCTGCGGCGTGAGCCACTGGCGCTTCTCGACCAGCTCGCGCTGCACGATGGCCATCACGCCGCCAAAGCCCTGCAGCGCGATCGTGGTGAAGGTGGTGAAGAGCTGCCAGGGGCTGGCGGGGCCGCGGCGCGATACCGGTGGCTGCGCGGGCGGCGGCGTGGGCGAGGGAGCGGCCATGGACGTGGGCGGATGTTGTGTGCGGCGTGCTGCCGAGATTGTGCTCCCATGGAACGCCCTGGTGTTGCCCCGGGTTCACTCGCATTCGGGGAAGGACGGCATCGCCGATTGCGGGGGCAGGCCGCGCGGGCCTGCGAAGACTTTGCGCCAGATCGATGCGGTGCGCGGCAAACTCACGTAAGCTTGGTATTTTTCCGATTCTTCGCGAGGCTGGCGGCCGTGACTGCACCTGTGATCTTTCCCCCTCCCTATAGCGACGCTGCCCAGACCGGCAGCATGCTCAGCGCCTACGGCTACGCGGTGCTCAGCCCTGCGGCCGTGGGCCAGTGGGCCGGCTGCGAGCCGGCGGCGCTGCAGGCGCTGTCGCCCAGCTGGAGTGGCATGCCGCCCGACGGCTACCTTAAGGACGGCGGCCGCTACCGCCACCGCCGCCACTCCTGCTTCGTGGTGCGCGCGGGCACGGTGGAGCCGGTGCCGCACCGCGCCCATTGGCAGCCGGTGGAGTACAACGCGCTGCATGGCGGCATGCAGCGCTGGTTCGAGCCGATGCTGGCGGAGACGGTGGCCGAGCCGGCATGGAGCCAGCTGCTGCTGGCGCTGGGGCGGACCGCGGGTGAGCTGTTCGGCACCGGCGCGCAGACGCCATGGTATGCCGAGGCGCACCAGTTCCGCATCGATACGGCGGACGGCATCGGCCGCCCCACGCCCGAAGGCGCGCACCGCGACGGCGTCGACCTGGTGGCCGTGTTCCTGGTGGGGCGCGAGCGCATCAAGGGCGGCGAGACGCGCGTGTTCGACGCAGCCGGGCCGCAGGGCGTGCGCTTCACGCTCACCGAGCCCTGGTCGCTGATGCTGCTGGACGATGCGCGCATGATCCACGAGAGCACGCCCATCCTGCCGCTGGGGGAGCAGGGCGGCTGGCGCGACACGCTGGTGGTGACCTTGAGGCGCGGCGGCTTCCAGGGTGAGGCTTAGTTTGCCTGCGGCAGCGAATTGGAGTACAAACAAATCGATAGCGTACAGAAAGGAAGCGCCGAGTCATGTTCAAGCACATTCTGGTTCCCGTGGATGGATCGCCCACCTCGCTGCTGGCGGTGTCCAAGGCCGCGGAGCTGGCCAAGGCCTTTGGCAGCGATGTGACCGCGGTCTATGTGATCGACCCGTACCCGTTCACCGGTGTCGGGGCCGACTTCGCCTATGGCCAGGCGCAATACCTGTCGGCCGCCACCGCCGAGGCCGACTCCGCGCTCAATGCGGTCAAGCAGCACATGGAGCAGGCCGCCATCCCGGTGAATACGCTGGTCGGCGAAGGCCATTCGGTGCACGACGGCGTGATGCAGGCCGCCAAGGCCACCGATGCCGACCTGATCGTGATGGGCTCGCACGGCCGCAAGGGCCTGGAAAAGCTGGTGCTGGGCAGCGTGACCCAGCGCGTGCTGGGCGCCAGCCATATCCCGGTGCTGGTGGTGCGGCAGTAAGCTGCCCGATGCAAACAAGCAAGGCTCCGTACGGAGCCTTTGCTATTTGCGCACTTCGTCGACCAGGGTCTTGAACTCGTCGATGTCCTCGAAGCTGCGGTAGACGCTGGCATAGCGGATGTAGGCCACCTTGTCGAGCTTTTGCAGCTCGGCCATCACCAGCTCGCCGATCATGCGGGTCTGCACCTCGCGGGCGCCCTGGCTGCGCAGCTTGTCCTCAACCTGATCGATGGCCTGCTCCACCGCATCGATGCTTACCGGGCGCTTGCGCAGCGCCAGGCTGAACGAGCCCTTGAGCTTGCTGCGGTCGTAGTCGATGCGGCGGCCGTCCTTCTTGACGATGGCCGGCAGCGCCACCTCGGGCCGCTCGTAGGTGGTGAAGCGTTTCTCGCAGTGCCCGCACTGGCGCCGCCGCCGAATGAAGCTGCCGTCCTCGGCCACCCGTGTCTCGACGACCTGGGTGTCCGGATGGCTGCAGAAGGGGCATTTCATCGCACGCGGCGCCGCCGTCGATCAGCGATAGACCGGGAAGCGCGCGGTCAGCGCATTGACCTTCTCGCGCACCGCGGCGATGTTGGCTTCGTCGCGCGGGTTGTCCAGCACGTCGGCGATCAGGTTGGCGGTCAGGCGCGCCTCTTCGTCCTTGAAGCCGCGCGTGGTCATCGCCGGCGTGCCCACGCGGATGCCGCTGGTCACCATCGGCTTCTCGGGGTCGTTCGGGATCGCGTTCTTGTTGATCGTCATATGGGCCTGGCCCAGCACCGCCTCGGCTTCCTTGCCGGTGATGCCCTTGGCGCGCAGGTCCACCAGCATGACGTGGCTTTGCGTGCCGCCGCTGACGATGCGCAGGCCGCGCTGGGTCAGCGTCTCGGCCACGATGCGGGCATTGGTCACCACCTGCTGCTGGTAGGCCTTGAACTCGGGCGTCAGCGCCTCCTTGAAGGCCACGGCCTTGGCCGCGATCACATGCATCAGCGGGCCGCCCTGCAGGCCGGGGAAGATGGCGCTGTTGATCGCCTTCTCGTGCTCGGCCTTCATCAGGATGATGCCGCCGCGCGGGCCGCGCAGGCTCTTGTGCGTGGTGGAGGTCACCACGTCGGCATGCGGCACCGGATTGGGGTAGACGCCCGCGGCGATCAGGCCGGCGTAGTGGGCCATGTCCACCATGAAGATGGCGCCGACTTCCTTGGCGATCTTCGCGAAGCGCGCGAAATCGATATGCAGGCTGTAGGCCGAGGCGCCGGCCACGATCAGCTTGGGCTTGTGCTCGCGCGCCTTGGCTTCCATCGCGTCGTAGTCGATCTCTTCCTTGGCGTTCAGGCCGTAGGAGACCACGTTGAACCACTTGCCCGACATGTTCAGCGCCATGCCGTGGGTGAGGTGGCCGCCTTCGGCCAGGCTCATGCCCATGATGGTGTCGCCGGGCTTGAGGAAGGCGAGGAACACCGCCTCGTTGGCCGAGGCGCCGCAGTGCGCCTGCACGTTGGCGGCTTCGGCGCCGAACAGTTGTTTGACGCGGTCGATGGCCAGTTGCTCGGCCACGTCCACATACTCGCAGCCGCCGTAGTAGCGGCGGCCGGGATAGCCTTCGGCGTATTTGTTGGTGAGCTGTGTGCCCTGGGCCCACATCACGGCGGGCGAGGCGTAGTTTTCGCTCGCGATCAGCTCGATATGCTGCTCCTGGCGCTGGTTTTCCGCCTGGATGGCGGCAAAGAGCTCGGGGTCGGTCTGTTCGACAAGAATATTGCGGTGGTACATGGCAGTCCTATGAACTTGATGTCCCTTGAGAACAAGGGCTGCCCAGGCGAACGGCGGAACGCTTCGGGCCAGGGCCCGGGCGGTACGCTCCCCGGTGGTTCACGGCAGCTGCGCTCCCGCTGGTTTCCACGTCAGCGGCGGCGCCCTGCCGGGTGCCGCGCCTATCGCCAGTCGCGTACCCGGCTAGTGTAGCCGAGGCCGGGGCATTGCCGGGGCGTGTCGGGCATTCATTGGAAGGGGCGCTGCTGCCAGGCAACACCGGATGGTGTGGCCCAGCGGAAAAAAGGCCCCCACGCTTGCTCACTGCGTGTAGCCGCTGCCCCCAAGGGGGCGCTTTTTGCCTTGGGGCGGCCCGGCGGCAAAAAAGCACCTTGGCGGGTGCTTTCCTCTATATAGATAGCAGGGTGGGATGGATGCCTCAGGAGCCCGCCACCATCGCGACCTTGGTGCCGCTGCCGCTGACAGCCGCTTCCACCGCGGATTCGCCCGCCAGCGCGATGCCCGCGCTGGCGTTCGCGGGGCTGGCCGGGAGGCTGGCCTTGGCCGACAGATTGGGCTTGGCCGGTGGATCGGCCGGGCGGCTGCGGCCGTTGGCCACCTGCTTGATGCGGAAGTGCTCGGCCAGCACCTTGGCGGCATAGCCGCCGTCGCTGGGCAGGTTGGCCGCGCCCACGTAGTAGCGCAGGCCGCCTTCGATCGAGCCGGCGCGCTGGATGCACTCCTGCAGCACCTGCACGCCCACCTTGAGGTTGGTCACCGGGTCAAATGCGGCGAGGTGGCCGCCAAAGCCCTGGTACTTGTCGGTATGGATCTTGGTCATGACCTGCATCAGGCCCTGGGCGCCGACCGAGCTTTGCGCAAACGGATTGAAACTCGACTCCACCGCCATGATGGCCAGGATCAGCGTCGGGTCGAGCTTGGTGGCCTTGCCCACTTCGTAGGCCTGCGACACCAGCACGGCCAGCGGCTCGGGCGCCACGCTGTACTTCTTGCTCAGCCAGTAGGCAACCGCCGCCTGGTTCTTGGGCAGCTTGTGCGGATTGGTGGCGGTGGCGCGGTCCACCGCGGCGATGATCGGGCTGGCCTCGCTGGCGGGCGCAGCGACGGCGGCGGCCGCGCTGGCGGCGGCCGGGGCCGGGCTGCGGGCAGACGCCAGGTGGCGAGCCTCCAGCCAGCCGCGCAGATAGTTCTCGCCGCTATGGCGCAGGTCATCGCGCGCCACCAGCGTGAGCGCGGCGAAGGCCACCAGCAAACCCAGCAATGCAAATCCGTTATGCGTCACGGCCAGGATGGCCTGCGCAATATTGGCGCGCACCAAGCGCACGCCTGCAACCACTTTCGCGGCAGCTGTCATACCTATGTTTCCTTTCCAATGCCTGCGGCTTCGGGCAGCCTGCCCATGAAGAGATAGCCGGCAGGGGCGGGGTCACTGTGCTGTGCCTCGCCAAGCAGGGACGCCCGGCCGGTGCCAAGCGCTCCCTCGTCGTTTCTTGCACGCTGCTCGCGTGTCGGGACTACGATGTGCCACGCCGTGGGCGGCGCGGCTCAAGACAAATCAACGATGTAATGCAATGCCGCGAATTCTAGAAGTTGTTCTAATATCTGGTCAACACTAAGGAATTGAAAAAACAGATACATAAGTAATAAAAAATCGTGTAGGAAAACACCTGGTTTCCATGCGGCGATAGCGCTGCCTACAGGGTCTGCGAGCTGTTGTGAGAAGTGAGTGAGCGGTTGATGGAAGGCCTCTGATGCTGCCGGCGCGGGTAAGCAAAAATATCTGCCATGCCGCCAGCCGGGGATGGCGCTTCGCGCCCATGGAGCGAAGGGCGTACCGGGTGAAGCCAGTGCCTTCCTGGCCATGCTGCTATGGATGGCGAAGCGGCGCTGTGGGCGAAAAGGCGTGGCTGCTGGTTGGGCAAGACACGCAAATGACAAATTTTTGCTTTTCCCCGCGTGTTGGATTCCAGACACGCCCGGGCCTGTGTTGCAATAGTTCCGGCAAGTGGCGCCCGCCGGCTGCTGGGTGGCTTTTTCGGGCCGCAGAACCCTGCGATGCAGTGGCCTAAAAACTGCGAAAAACAGCCTATAGGCTAGGGTTATTGAGGGTTTTTCCCGCTGCCCTGGCCGCCGCCGCAGGCCGATCGCCCTGGGGTGGCCGGCACGCCTCCCTCTATATAGATACCTGCAAGCGCGTGCCGCGCCAGGCCCTGAAGCCAGCGGCAGCGTGTTTTTGCGGATGGGCCTGGATGGTGTCGGCCGCTGCGGCAATTCGGCACAATCTGCCTATCCGCTGCGAATGCTGGCCCAAATGAACAACAAGCTGAATGCCGAAAAATCCGTGAAAAGCCCCTCCGCCCTGCGGCGCTGGCTGCGCCGCCTGGCCTGGTGCGTGGCGGGGCTGCTGGCGCTGTGGGCGCTGTCCTGGGCGGCCTTGCCCTATCTGCTGCGTACGCAGGGCGAGAAGATCGCCAGCGCCAAGCTGGGGCGCCAGGTGCATATCGGCGCGGTGGATTTCAAGCCGTGGACGCTGGAGCTGACGGTGCGCGACCTGAGCATTGCCGCGGCTGAGGGCGGGCAGCCGCAGCTGGCGGTGGCGCGCATCTATGCGGACGCCGACATCCAGTCGCTGTGGCGCCTGGCGCCGGTGCTCGATGCACTGGAGGTGGAGCAGCCGGTGCTGCGCTTTGCGCAGACCGCTCCCGGCCATTTCGATTTCGACGATGTGCTCGAACGCCTGAAGGATCCCGAGCCGCCCAAACAGAGCAAGCCGGCGCAATTCGCGCTCTACAACATTGCGCTGCGCGATGGCGTGGTGGAGTTCCACGATGCCACCGTCGGCAAGACGCACGAGGTCAAGGGGCTGAACCTGGGCGTGCCCTTCGTCAGCAACCTCGAGTCCAAGCGCGAGATCAAGGTGCTGCCCAAGCTGGCGTTCCAGCTCAACGGCAGCCGGTTCGACAGCAGCGCCGAATCCACGCCCTTCACCGACAACCGCAAGACCGATGCGGTACTGCACATCCAGCAGTTCGACCTGGCGCCGTACCTGGGCTATATCCCGGCATCGCTGCCGCTCAAGCTGGCGGCGGGCGTGCTCGATGCCGACATCAAGGTGGCGTTCGAGCAGGCGGATGCGCCCGCCGTGCGGCTCAGCGGCACGGCCAAGGCATCGCAGGTGCGCGTGAATGATGCCCGCGACGGCGAACTGCTGCAGTGGGACGCGCTGGAGCTCAAGCTGGCCGACGTGCAGCCGCTGGCCGGCCGCGTGCACCTGGAATCGGTGGCGCTGCATTCGCCGCAGATATCGCTGCAGCGCGACAAGCAGGGCCAGCTGCGCCTGCTGGATGCCCAGGGCCAGCCGGTGGCCGGCGAGAAGCCGGCCGCCAGCGGGGATGGCGCGGCGAGCGCAGCGCCTGCGTGGTCGGTGCAGGTCGATCACCTGCAGGTCAGCGATGCGCGCGGCATATGGCTGGACGAGAGCGTGCCGGTGCCTGCGCGCGTGCAGCTCGATGGCCTGGCGCTGGAGGCGAGCGCGATTGCCTGGCCGTTCCAGCAGCCCTTCCCGTTCAAGGGCGAGGCCGGGCTGAGCGGCGACAAGGGTGTGCCGTCGGACGGGCGCATCGCCTTCGAAGGCCAGGCCACCGATGCGATGGCCGATGTGAAAGTCACCACCACCAAGCTGCCGCTGCAGCTCGGCGCCTCGTACCTCACCGGCGTGCTCGAGCCGGGCGTGCTGGGCCAGATCGACAGCCAGGTGCAGATCCACAGGCAGGGGGCCGACGTGACGGTGCAGGTGGCCGAGCTGTCGGTGTCGCAGGTGGCGCTGCAGTGCAAGGCGGCGGCGCGCTGCAGCGCGCCGCACGGCACGGCTGTGGGGCTCAAGGGCCGGGACAACCTGCTGGAGCTGCAGAAGCTGCAGCTCAAGAATGCGGTGATCGACACGGCCAAGCAGTCGGTCAAGGTCGGCTCGGTGGAACTGCTGCAGCCGGCGGCCGGCGTGTCGCGCAACCAGGCGGGCCGCTGGATGTACGAAGACTGGCTGCCCAGGACGCAGGCCGCGGCCGAGGCGAAATCCGCCGGTGGCAAGGCTGCCGGCAAGCCCTGGTCGGTGGAGCTGGCCAGCATTGCGGTCAAGGGCGCGAACCTCCAGTACCTCGACGAATCCACGCCGCGCCGGGTGGCATTCAAGCTGTCCGCCGTGGACCTGCAGCTGGAGCAGTTCGCGCCGCTGGCGCCAAAGGCCCAGCCATCCAGGCTCAAGCTGGCCGGGCGCCTGGCCACCGGCCGCGCCGAACCGGGCCGGCTGCTGTTCGATGGCAGCGTGGGCCTTGCGCCGCTGTCGGCCGTGGGCCGGGTCAACCTCAGCCAGCTGCCGCTGCATGCCTTCGAGCCCTATGTGGCCGATCGGCTGCCGCTGCGGCTGCTGCGCGCCGATGCCAGCTTTCGCGGCCAGCTCGATTTTGCCCAATCGGCCAAGGGGCCGGTGCTCAGCGTCAAGGGCGATGCCGGCCTGGACGATGTGCGCGTCAACGCGCTGGCGGCCAGCGTCAGGAAGCCGCAGCCTGGCGCAGCCGAGGCGGGCATGGCGGGCGGTGGTGAAGCGCTGCTGAACTGGAAGACCCTGAGCCTGCGGGGCGTGGAGCTGCGCATGCAGCCCGCGCAGCGCATGCGCGTCAAGGTGGGCGAGACGGCGCTGTCCGACTTTTTCGCGCGCCTGGTGGTGCAGGAAAACGGCAAGCTCAACCTGCAGGACCTGGGCAGCGACGACACCGCGGCGCCGGCCGACGGCAAACCATCCGAGGCCAAGCCCGCCGATGGCAAGCCCACGGCGGTGGCCGCGGCCACTCCCCCGCCGGCGCCGGCGGGGGAGGCGACGGGCCCCATCATCGAGCTGGGCCCCATCACCTTGGCGGGCGGCACGGTCAAGTTCGCCGACCACTTCGTCAAGCCCAACTACTCGGCCGACCTGTCGGAGCTGGCGGGCCGCATCGGCGGCTTCTCGTCCGAGCCCGCGGCCGCCGGCCAGCCGCCGGCGCTGGCCGAGCTGGAGCTGCGCGGCAAGGCCGAGGGCACCGCGTCGCTGGAGATCACCGGCAAGCTCAATCCGCTGGTCAAGCCGCTGGCGCTCAGCGTCCACGGCAAGGTGCGCGACCTGGAGCTGCCGCCGCTATCGCCGTACAGCGTCAAGTACGCGGGCCACGGCATCGAGCGCGGCAAGATGAGCGTGGACGTGCAGTACGACGTGCAGCCCAATGGCCAGCTCACCGCCACGAACAAGCTGGTGCTCAACCAGCTGGCCTTCGGTGACGAGGTCAAGGGCGCGCCGGCCAGCCTGCCGGTGAAGCTGGCGGTGGCGCTGCTGGCCGACCGCGACGGCGTGATCGACCTCGACCTGCCGATCAGCGGCTCGCTCAACGACCCGCAGTTCAGCCTGGGCCCGGTGATCCTGAAGGTGATCGGCAACCTCATCATGAAGGCCATCACCTCGCCGTTCGCGCTGCTGTCCAGCGCCTTTGGCGGCGGCCCCGAGGCCAGCCAGGTGGCGTTCGCGCCCGGCTCCAGCGTGCTGTCGGCCGAGGCCAAGGCCCAGCTCGACAAGGTGGCCAAGGCCTTGCAGGACCGCCCGGCGCTGCAGATGACCGTGGTCGGCGAGGCCGGGCTCGAGGCCGAGCGCGATGGCTGGCGCAAGGCCCGCATCGATGACATGGTGCTGGCGCAAAAGCGCCGCCAGGCCATCCGCGGCGGCGCCACGGCCGATGCGGTGGCGCCCGTCACGCCGCAGGAATACCCCGAACTGCTCAAGGAGGTGTACAAGCGCGCCGACATCAAGAAGCCGCGCAACATGGTCGGCATCGCCAAGGACCTGCCGCAGTCCGAGATGCAAACCCTATTGCTCACCAGCGTCGAGGTGCCCGACAATGCGATGCGCGAGCTGGCGCTGGCGCGCGGCGTGGCCGTGCGCGACTACCTGGCCAGCCAGGGGGTGAAGCTTGAGCGCCTGTTCCTCGGCAACATCAAGACCGAAGAGCTGGGCAAGGATTGGAAACCGCGCGCCGAGCTCAAGCTCGCGACTCGGTGACACAATCTACCGGAGCAGGCCCGCGTTTGGTGGGCAATTCCGGTGAAAATAGCGGCTTCATGGCTGGTGCACAGGGCCACCGTAGCCACTTACCATATTGAGTGACCGTATACATGTTTCCTTTCTCATCGCGTGGCAAGTCTTCCGATGTTCCCGAACCCACTCCGGCGCCGCCCAAGGCTGCGGCCGTGCATCCGCTCGATGCACTGACCGGCGGGGCATTCTCCGCGGCCACCTCGGGTGACCGCGCCGCCAAGGTGCGCGAATGGCTGGCCGGCAACCCCGCGCCCGAGCAGCTGCAGGAGGTCTTCAAGGAATTGAGCGCCCGCGACAAGGGCGCGGCCAAGGCCATCCGCGAGCGCCTGGAAGAGCTGCGCCGCGCCAAGGGCCAGGAGGCGCTGGCCGTCGAATGGGCCGACAAGGCCGAGAAGCTGCTGCAGGCGGGCAAGCTGAACATTGCCGATGCCCTGGCCTGGCAGCGCGATGCCGCCAAGGCCGGCGCGCCGCTGTCCAAGGAGCCGCTGTCGGCGCTGAAGCTGCAGCTGGCCGAGCGCGTCAAGGTCATCGAGGATCTGCAGCACCGCGTGCAGGTGCAGCGCGAGGCCGCGGTGCTGCTGGCGCAGCGCGTGGAAGTGCTGTCCACCAAGCCCTGGACCGACGCGCAGCTTGCACAGCCCGCGCTGGCCGCCGATGTGTCGCACTGGCAGGAGCAGGCGGCGGCGCTCGAAGGCGATGCCAACTGGGGCAGCGTCGAGGCGCGCTTCCCTTCGCTGCTCGACGGCTCCAAGGCCCAGCTGCTGGTGGTCTGGGATGCATTCCAGTCCGCGCTGGCGCAGACCGCCGCCGCGGCCGAGGATGTGCAGGCGCCGCTGCCGTCGGTGCCGGTGTGGGCCGATGAGATCCGCGCCGCGCGCGGCCTGCCGACCGAGGCCGAGCAGGCTGCGGCGCGTGCCGCGGCGGCCAAGCCCGCGCAGGATCCGCAGGAGGCCAAGCGCGCCCAGGCCGCGGTGAGCGAGGCGCTGGCCAAGCTCAAGGCCCAGACCGCCGAGGGCCATGGCAAGGCGGCGTCGGGCGCGGCGGCGGAGCTGCGCGCGGCGCTCAAGGTCCACGGCAAGCTGATCGACGGCGCGCTGGAGCACGAAGTCAATGCCGCGCTGATCGCCGCCGGCGAACTCGAGGGCTGGCAGCGCTGGAGCGCCGACAAGGTGCGCGAAGAGCTGATCGCCAAGGCCGAAGGCCTGCTCAAGCGCCCCGAGGGCCAGGCCCTGGGCGGGCGCAAGCTGCAGGAGTCGCTGCGCCAGCTGCGCGAGGAGTGGAAGAAGACCGACCAGAGCGGCCCCACCAACCATGGCCTGTGGAAGCGCTTCGACGAAGCCTGCAATGCCGCCCACAAGCAGGTCGCCGTGTGGCTGGAGAAGGTGCGCGAAGAGGGCGCCAAGCACCGCGCCGAGCGCGAGGCCCTGATCGCCGAGCTCAAGGCCTGGGGCGCCGAGCATGCGGCCAGCGCCGACTGGAAACAGATCCAGCGCGGCCTGCACCAGTTCAGCGACCGCTGGCGCGCCAGCGGCCATGTGGGCGAGAAGGCCTTCGGCGAGCTGCAGTCGGCCTGGAAACAGGCGGTGGCCGCAGTGTCGGCGCCGCTTGAGGCCGCGCAAAAAACCAGCATACTGCGCCGCGAGGCGCTGATTGCCGAAGCCGCCAAGTTGGCCGAGGCGGCACACCTGAACATCGATGCGGTGCGCGAGCTGCAGCGCCAGTGGCAGGCCGAGGCGCAATCGGTGCCGATGGACCGGCGCCACGAACAAAAGCTGTGGGACGCGTTCCGCAAGCCGCTGGATGAAGCCTTCGAGCGCAAGACCCAGCAGCGCCAGCGGGTGGCCGAGCAGCTGAGCTCGCGCGACCAGGGCGTGGTGGCGGCCTCCAAGGCGCTGGAGCAGGCCAGCGCGGGCGGCGATGCACAGCAGATCCAGGCGGCCATGCAGGCCTTGCAAGAGGCGCTCAAGGCCCAGCAGCAACAGGCCGAGCCGGCAGCCGACACCCCCGCGGCGCCAGTCGCCGAGGCACAGGCATCCGACGAGCCGGGGGCCGAGGCTGCCGCCACTGACGTAGAGTCTGCCGCCGAGCCGGCAGCCAAGCCCGTGGCAGCCCCGCGCCCGGTGGTGGCGGTGCGCGGCGACGACCGGCCCGGCGCGAAGCGTGAAGCGCCGTCCACCGGCCGGCCCGAGCGCCGCGATGGCGGCAGGCCCGCCCGCCCTGGCCGTGACCAGGCCTGGGGTGGCCGCGACCGGCGCGATGACCGCTATGGGGATCGCCGGGAAGAGCGGCGCGAGGAGCGTGGCCCGCGCCTGGGCGATACCGCATTCCGTGCCCAGCGCGATGCGATGGAGCATGCGCAGGCCGCCTTGCGCAAGCTGGCCAGCCAGGCCCATGGCCAGGCGCTGACGCAACTGCTCGAGGCCTGGGCCCGGCGCGACGCGGCGCAGCTGCCGTCGGTGCAGGAGCTGGGCGGCAGGCTGCCCGGGCCGGTGCGCTCCAGCTGGAGCCAGGCGATCCAGGCCGCGCCGCAAGGCGATGCCGGCGAAGCGCTGCTGCGCCTGGAGATGGCCGCCGACGTGCCCACGCCGGCCGACCAGATCTCCGCGCGCCGCGCGCTGCAGCTGCAGCTGCTGACCCGGCGCAACGCGCCGTCGCCGCAGGAGACCTGGGCGCAGGACGTGGCCCAGGTGCTGGCCGCGCCCAGCGACGATGCGGCCGCGCGGCGCCTGCAGGCGGTGCTCAAGGCGCTGCTGCGCAAGTGACCGCGAGCGCGGCCTGAGGGAAGCCTGGCCGCGCGCCGGCCGGTGTGCCTTCGGGCGCGGGGGTCAGCCGCCTCCGTCCTGCACGCGGATGGCCGCCAGCTTCACATAGAGCGTGCTTCTGGAGATGCCCAGCATCCGCGCTGCGGCGGCCATGTTCCGGTGTGATTTCTGGATCGCATCCAATATGGCTTGCCGCTCCAGATCCTCCAGCCGGCCCGACGGGGCATGGGGGACGGCGCCATCCACTGGAGCCTGCCCGGCGCGGGCCACGGCGGGGGGCAAGGCCGATGGCTCGATGGCATCGCCATCGCTGAGCGCAAACGCGGCCTCGAACACATTCTGCAGTTCACGGATATTGCCCGGCCAGCGATAGCGGCGAAACGACTGCAGCACGCACTCGTCCCAGGTCTTGGGCACGCAGCCGTATTTCTCGGCCAGCTTGTGGTTGAGGTGGCCGATGATGGTCTCGATGTCTCCGGGGCGGTCGCGCAATGCCGGCAGGGGCAGGCTGACCGCGCAGAGGCGGTGGTACAGGTCTTCGCGAAATCGCCCGGCGGCAACCTCCTGCCGCAGGTCTCGGTTGGTGGCCGCAACCAGGCGCACGGACACGCGCCGCTCGCGCGTGTCGCCCAGGCGTACGACGACACCGTCTTGCAGCACGCGCAGCAGGTGCGGCTGCATGTCGAGCGGCATCTCGCCGATTTCGTCCAGGAACAGCGTGCCGCCGCCGGCCTGCTCGAACTTGCCTGGCAGGCCGCTGCGCCGCGCGCCGGTAAAGGCTCCTTCGGTGTAGCCGAACAGCTCGCTGGCCAGCAGCTCGCGGGTCAGCGCCCCGCAGTTCATGGCGATGAAGGGCCCGCTGCGCGAGTGGCCGGTGCGGTGCAGGGCGCGGGCAAAGAGCTCCTTGCCGGCGCCGGTTTCTCCTTCCAGCAGTACCGGCAAGTCGAGCATGGCGATGCGCCGCGCTCTGGCCTTGGTGGCCTCCAGCACTTCGCTGTGGCCCAGTATGTCGGCGAAGGCGTCTTCGCTGGCATCGGGCGCGATGGGTTCGGCGGCGGGGCGCACGCGGTGCCTGGGGGCCGCTGCGGGAATGACCAGCAAGGTTCCCAGGGCCTCGCCCTGGTCCTGTATCGGGTGCTGCCATTCCGGCCTGAGCCATCCCGGGGGCGGGCGGGAATGGCCCGCCGCCGGCCGCTCAAGCTGCAGGCCATCCACTTGCTCGCCCAGCGCCAGGGCCTGGCAGACGCCGTGCGTGTCGCGCATCTGCGGCAGCGGCCCGCTGGTGCGGATGATGCGCCCCCGGTGGTCGCACAGCACCAGGCCGTCGTTGCCGAAGCGGCTGAAGAGTTCCATGGAGCGGTTCAGCAGGCGGCTTTGCAGCGTGGCGTCGCGGCGGGCGATGTCAGCTTCTATCTGGTGCGCCGCCGCCATGACCAGTCCCAGCGTATGCCCATGGAAGGTTTCCTTGGTGCCGGAGACATCGACGATCCCCAGCAGCGTGCCCCCGATGGGGTCGCGGATCGGCGCGGCGGCGCAGGTCCAGCGCTTGACGTCGAGGCAGAAATGCTCGCTGGCATGGATCTGGACCGGCGTGCGCATCGCGATGGCGGTGCCTATCGCATTGGTGCCGATGACTTCCTCGCCCCATTGCCCGCCAATCGCGAGATTGACATCCTCGCCGGCGGTGCGGACGCGGTTTTCCCCCACCAGCTGCAGGATGGTTCCATGCGCGTCGCTGAGCATGATGAGGGTGCCGCACTCGCGCAGGAGATCGCGCAGGCCTTCGAGCACCGGCCGGGCCGCATTGCACAGCGCGTGGTTTTGCTGCGTCAGCCTATGGATGTGCTCACTGCTCGTGCCCGGCGCCCGCGGGCTGCCGGGGTTGACGGCCTCGCTCTGGCAGCGCTGCCACGAATGCAGCACGAGCTCGCGCACCCCTTGCCCCGGCATGGCGCGGTTTTGCACAAAGCGCTCCCATGCCGAGGCTACGAGAGGCTCGTCGCCGATCCGGGGGACCAGGGATCCGCAGTGAGAGAACGGCATGTGAACAGGTGGGAAGTATTCAGCCGCAGGGCTGCTGCCCCAGGAGTGGGAGTCTCCGCAAGTTAGCCACCGGGGCACTTGGTGTCAACAGGTCAACTACCGACCGGCATGGCGCCGGCTTGCGGCTGGTTTCCGGCCGAGGCTGGAACCTGTCCGGTTTCCGGACACCTGGAGCGCGATGTCGGAAAACCGGACTGTATCTTGCTTGCCAGGCCCCTGCCGGATGCAGCGTGCTGCGGCGTATATGTGATTGATTGAAAAGGGATTTTTAAAAATCCACGGGTGTTGCGCGGTCTTGGCATGCAGGTTGCGATGGATGGTGCGTGGGAAGCGATTCCCACCATGTAACTACCCACAGATGGAGACATTCATGCAAGTGCAATCCACCGTACAGGTGATGGGCATCGATGCCGGGGGCACGATGACCGACACCTTCTTTGTCCGCGACGATGGCCGGTTCGTCGTCGGCAAGGCGCAGAGCAATCCGGCAGACGAATCCCTGGCGATCTACAACTCCTCGGTCGACGCGCTGGGCCACTGGGGCCGGAGCGTGGACGAGGTCTATCCCGAGCTGGCGACCTGCGTGTATTCGGGCACGGCGATGCTCAACCGCATCCTGATGCGCAAGGGCCTCGATGTGGGCCTGATCTGCAACAAGGGCTTCGAGCAGATCCATTCGATGGGCCGGGCGCTGCAGAGCTACCTGGGTTATGCGCTGGAAGACCGCATCCACCTCAACACGCACCGCTACGATGAGCCGCTGGTGCCGGTCTCGCGCACCCGTGGCGTCACCGAGCGCACCGATGTGCAGGGCAAGGTGGTCATTCCCTTGCGCGAGGAAGAAGTGCGCCAGGCCACGCGCGAGCTGGTGAAGGCGGGCGCGCAGGCCATCGTGATCTGCCTGCTGCAGTCGCACAAGAACGCGGGCAGCGAACAGCGCGCCCGCGACATCGCCAAGGAGGAGCTGGCGCGATTGAAGGCGGACATCCCGGTGTTCGCATCGGTGGACTACTACCCCTCGCGCAAGGAAAGCCACCGCATGAACACCACCATCCTGGAGGCCTACGGCGCCGAGCCTTCGCGCCAGACGCTCAAGAAGGTCTCGGACCGCTTCAGGAAGCACGGCGCCAAGTTCGACCTGCGCGTGATGGCAACCCACGGCGGCACCATCAGCTGGAAGGCCAAGGAGCTGGCGCGCACCATCGTCTCCGGCCCCATCGGCGGCGTGATCGGCTCCAGGCTGCTGGGCGAGGCGCTGGGCGACGAGAACATCGCCTGCTCGGACATCGGCGGCACCAGCTTCGACGTGGCGCTGATCACCAAGGGCAACTTCGCGATCAAGAGCGACCCGGACATGGCCCGCCTGGTGCTTTCGCTGCCGCTGGTGGCGATGGACTCGGTGGGGGCGGGCGCCGGCAGCTTCGTGCGCCTCGACCCCTACAGCAAGTCCATCAAGCTGGGCCCCGACAGCGCCGGCTACCGCGTGGGCACCTGCTGGCCGGAGAGCGGCCTCGACACGGTTTCCGTCTCCGATTGCCATGTGGTGCTGGGCTATCTGAACCCCGACAACTTCCTGGGCGGCGCCATCAAGCTCGATGTGCAAAGGGCCCGGGACCACATCAAGGCGCAGATTGCCGATCCGCTGGGCTTGTCGGTGGAGGACGCGGCGGCCGGCGTGATCGAGCTGCTGGACCTGACGCTGTCCGAGTACCTGCGCGCCAACATCAGCGCCAAGGGCTACAACCCGGCGGAGTTCACCTGCTTCTCGTACGGCGGTGCGGGGCCGGTCCACACCTACGGCTACACCGAAGGCGTGGGTTTCAAGGATGTGGTGGTGCCGGCCTGGGCGGCGGGCTTCTCTGCCTTTGGCTGCGCCTGCGCCGACTTCGAATACCGCTACGACAAGTCGGTGGACCTGGGCGTGGCCCAGCATGCCCCCGACGCCGACAAGGCGGCGGCCTGCAAGTCTTTGCAGGAGGCCTGGGCCGAGCTGGCGGTGAAGGTGGTTGAGGAGTTCGTGCTCAACGGCTACCAGCCCGAGGACGTGCTGCTGATCCCCGGCTACAAGATGCAGTACATGGGCCAGCTCAACGACCTGGAAATCGTCTCGCCCGTGACCAGCGCCGCGACCGCCGCCGACTGGGACCGGATCGTCGAAACCTTCGAGGCCACCTACGGCCGCGTATATGCCAACTCGGCGCGTTCGCCCGAACTGGGCTTCTCCATCACCGGCGCCATCCTGCGCGGCATGGTGGTGACGCAAAAGCCGGTGCTGCCGGAAGACCCAGACGCCGGCCCCACGCCGCCCCCCGAGGCCTACCTGGGCACCCGCCCGTTCTACCGCCATAAGAAATGGGTCGATGCGGCGCTGTGGAAGATGGAAGGGCTCAAGGCCGGCAATCACATCGCCGGCCCCGCCATCATCGAATCGGACGCCACCACCTTCGTGGTGCCCGACGGTTTCGAGACCACGGTCGACAAGCACCGCCTGTTCCACCTCAAGCAAGTCAAGTAAGGAGACACACCATGAACATGATGAGCAACCAGGAAGTGGGCTTCGCCAATCTGCTGAAGAACGGCCAGACCCTCAAGCAGTTCCGCGACGGCATCATCGCGCGGACCCAGGCCACGGGCAGCTACAACGGCCTGAGCCAGCTGGAGTTCCGGGACTCGGACCCCATCGGCTATGAAAAGCTGTTCTCCAAGCTGCGCGGCGGCCTCGTGCATGCACGCGAGACCGCCAAGAAGATCGCCGCCAGCCCCATCGTGGAGCAGGAGGGCGAGCTTTGCTTCACGCTCTACAACGCGGTCGGCGACTGCGTGCTGACATCGACGGGGATCATCATCCACGTCGGCACCATGGGCGCGGCGATCAAGTACATGATCGAGAACAACTGGGAGGCCAACCCCGGCATCCATCCCGGCGACATGTTCACCAACAACGACTGCTCGATCGGCAATGTGCACCCTTGCGACATCGCCACCATCGTGCCGATTTTCTGGGAGGGGCGGCTGATCGGCTGGGTGGGCGGCGTCACGCACGTCATCGACACCGGCGCGGTGACGCCGGGCTCGATGTCCACCGGCCAGACCCAGCGCTTCGGCGACGGCTACATGATCACCTGCCGCAAGACCGGCATCAACGACGAGCCGCTGCGCGACTGGCTGCATGAATCCCAGCGCTCGGTGCGCACGCCCAAGTACTGGATCCTCGACGAGAAGACCCGCATCGCCGGCTGCCACATGATCCGCGAGCTGGTGGAGGAAGTGATCCGCGCCGACGGCATCGAAGCCTACGAGAAGTTCGCCTACGAGGTGATCGAGGAAGGGCGCCGCGGGCTGCAAAGCCGCATCAAGGCGATGACCCTGCCGGGCAAGTACCGCAAGGTGTCGTTCGTCGACGTGCCCTTCAAGCACGAGGACGTGCAGGTGTCCAACGCCTTCGCCAAGCTCGACTCCATCATGCACTCGCCCTGCGAGATGACCATCAAGGCCGACGGCAAGTGGAAGCTCGATTTCGAGGGCGCGAGCCGCTGGGGCTGGCACACCTTCAACGCGCACCAGGTGGCCTTCACCTCGGGCATCTGGGTCATGATGTGCCAGACCCTGGTGCCCACGCAGCGGATCAACGACGGCGCCTATTTCGCCACCGAGTTCCGCCTGCCCAAGGGCACCTGGTGCAACCCCGACGACCGCCGCACCGGCCATGCCTATGCCTGGCACTTCCTAGTCTCGGGCTGGGCGGCGCTGTGGCGCGGGTTGGGGCAGTCCTACTTCAGCCGTGGCTACCTGGAGGAGGTCAACGCGGGCAATGCCAACACCTCCAACTGGCTGCAGGGCGGCGGCATCAACCAGGATGGCGAGATCCACGCGGTCAACAGCTTCGAGGCCAGCTCCTGCGGCACCGGCGCCTGCGCGGTGAAGGATGGCCTGAACCATGCCGCCGCCATCTGGAACCCCGAAGGCGACATGGGCGACATCGAGATCTGGGAGATGGCCGAACCCTTGCTCTATCTGGGGCGCAACGTGAAGGCCAACTCGGGCGGCTATGGCAAGTACCGCGGCGGCTGCGGCTTCGAGACCCTGCGCATGGTGTGGAACGCCCAGGACTGGACCATGTTCTTCATGGGCAACGGCTTCATGAACAGCGACTGGGGCATGATGGGCGGCTATCCCTCGGCCACCGGCTATCGCTTCGAGGCCCACGCCACCGGCCTCGACAAGCGCATCGCCCAGGGCGATTCGCTGCCGCTGGGCGGCGATCTCGATCCCGGCCGTCCGGACTACGAGAACCACCTCAATGCCACGGCCGAGGTGAAGCGCGACAAGCAGTGCATGACCACCGAAGACTGCTATGCCAACCACGACCTGTACCTGAACTACCTGCGCGGCGGGCCGGGCTTCGGCGATCCGATCGACCGCGAGCCAAAGGCCATCGAGGCAGACCTGAACCAGAAATTCCTGCTGCCGGAATACGCGCAGAAGGTGTATGGCGCGGTCTTCACCCAGGACGCCGAAGGGGTGTACACCGTGGACGCGGCCAAGACCGAGGCGCGCCGCGCCGAAATCCGCCAGGAGCGCCTGGCCCGCTCCGTGCCGACCCGCGAATGGATGAAGGAGGAGCGCGAGCGCATCCTGAACAAGCACGCCTCGACCCAGGTGCAGCACATGTTCGCCACCAGCTTCGGCCTGTCGGAAAAATTCACCCGGGAGTTCAAGCAGTTCTGGAGCCTGCCGCAGGACTGGCAGCTGCGCGAGGAAGAGCTGGGCGTGCCGTCCTATGGCTCCAAGCACCGCATGGACCTGTCGCTGCTGCCCGACGTCACCACCGTCGTGCAGGTCGAGGAATAAACACCGTATTCAGGAGTACCAATATGTCTACCTATACCAACGAACAGGTCTCCCATCTGGTGGATGGCAGCCTTGACTGGGAAACCACCTTCCGCATGCTGTCGATGCCCAAGGACCATGGCCGCTTCGAGCAATACCTGGCCGCGCTGCAGGCCAAGGTGGGCTTCGAGGACCGCATCGTCCTGCCGCTCGGGCCGCATCTGCATATCGTGCAGTCGGCCAAGACCAAGCGCTGGGTCACCCAGTGCGATTGCGGCCACGCATTCTGCGACTACCGCGAGAACTGGAAACTGCATGCCCGTGTCTATGTGCGCGATACCGAAGAGGCCATGGCCGAGGTCTATCCCAGGCTGATGGCGCCCGACACCCAATGGCAGGTCTACCGCGAGTATTACTGCCCGCAGTGCGGCGCCATGCACGATGTGGAGGCGCCCACGCCGTGGTACCCGGTGATCCATGACTTCGAGCCCGACATCGAGGCTTTCTACCAGGACTGGATGGGCCTGCCGGTGCCTGAGCGCGCCGATTGACAGGCGATAGGGCCCGCGCGCGGGCCCGGTAATGGGAAAAGAAAAAGCCGCTGCATTGCTGCAGCGGCTTTTGCCGTTGGTGCCCAGGAGAGGACTCGAACCTCCACGGAGTTACCCGCTAGTACCTGAAA
>NZ_JBMDII010000044.1:0-42100 GCF_057808605.1 Comamonas sp. FG99 | reverse complement strand
CGCTGCCCGCAGGCGCGGCGCAGGCCTGCACCGGCGTGCCGCCGCTGGCGCTGCAGCTCCAGCTGGCCGATTTCAGCCCGGCGGGAAAGGCATCGCTCAGGTGCAGCTGGGACGCCACCACCGTGCCCACGTTGGCCACGGTGACGGTGTAGTCCACCGGTGCGCCTGCGGCCACCGGCCCTGGCGTGCTCGCGGTCTTGGTGATGGTGATTTCGGGTGGCACCGGATCGGCAAAGCAGCTGGGCAGGGTTTGCGTCAGGCCCAGCGCCGAATAGTCCTGGCCGCCATTGACCGTGAGCTGCTCGAAGACGCCGATGGTCGCTCCGGCTGCCGGGCGCGTATTGGGGGTAGGCAGGCGGTAGAGATAGTCGCTGGCCTTGGTGCCCATGACGCCATTGGCCCACCACAGCGCGCCATCGGCACCGATGCGCAGGGCGCCGCCATAGCCGCCGGTGCGGGTGATGCGCCGCTGCGTGCCGGCAATGGTGGCGGCATTGCCGCTGGACAGGTCGTAGCTGTAGAGAAAGCTGGTGCCGTTCGATGCGATGGTGGCGACGTACAGGCTCTGGCTGTCGGGGCTGAAGGCTGCCGAATACAGGTTGTAGTAGTCACCCAGGCCCGACACCGGCCACACGATGGGATTGCTGGCCGTGCCGCTCGCGCGGTCGAACTCCATCACCGAGATATTGCTGGGGCCGGTGGGGTATTGGCGGTTCTGCGCGACCAGCTTGCTGCCGTCGCCGTTGAAGCTGAGGCTGGTGTAGACCGAGGCATCGGTATAGCCCATGGTGGACTCCACCATCGCGCCCACGCCGCTGGCCTTGACCTCGAAGGCCATGATCTTGTTGGTGTTCAGCTCGATGCCCACGACCCAGAAGCCGTCGCCGGCGGCATTGGGTACCGCGGTCATGGCCTCGCTGCTTTTGCCGGCGGTGGCGGCCACGGCCACGTTCTTGGCGGTGACGGCGCCCAGCCCGCCGTTGGCGTTCATGTCCACGACGGAGTAGTACCAGCTGCGGTCGCTGGACGGGTCCGAGAACCCGCCGGTAACGGTGTTGTTGGTGAAGACGTAGTACTCACCCTTCTTGGCGGGATTGGCGAACGCCACCGAGCTTTGCTCGGCGCTGGGCCGGGCCTTGAGCCCCGAGCCATTGGGCATCGCCGTGCCGTCGGCGCGGTAGATGCTGCCGCCGTCCACGAAGAACTGCAGCTGGCCGCTGGCGTCGGTGACGGCCGAGTTGGTTTCCGCATCGGTGCTGGCGGGGTTGTTGGCCAGGGTGTAGCTGCTGCCGCTGACCGCGAAGTCCAGCATCACATGGTTTTGCAGCGGCCAAAAGCGCTGGGTGGCGCGTGTTTCCGCGGGCGTGCAGGCGCGCAGCACCGATTCGCTTGCGGTGGTCTGCGCCTGGGCGGCGGCAGCGCCTGCCAACAGCAGGGCGGAGGCCAGGGTGTGGCGGGTGGAAAAAGGCATGAAGCGTTCTATCGCGGCCGGGCCGCGTGGATGGTTGCGATGGCGGCCCGCACCCGCAGGGCTTGCAGGCAGGTGCGGGTGCGTGGGGAGGCTGATTGTCAGCCGCGCCGGCCGCGGCCCTTGCGCAGGCCTGCGGCCAGGCCGATCAGCGCGGCCAGGCCGCCCAGGGCCAGCGGCGCATTGACCGGCACCGGCGTGGCCGTGCCGGCAGCCTTCTTGGTCAGCTTGTTGGCGATGGTGGCGGTGGCGGTCTGCCCTTCGGCGATCGCGCCGGGCTGGGTATAGGCGGGAGTGCCCCATTCCATGCCCGTGGGCGCCGCCGGCAGGGTCTCGGCCACCGTGCACTGGCTGCCCGCCTGCACGGTGATCGGGGTTGCGCTGCCCTGGTTGTTGCTGACCGCGATGCTGCCGCCGGTGTTGAACACGGGGTTGGTGCAGGACACGCTGAAATCGATGCTGCCGCTGTAGGCTGCCGCGCCAGCGGGCACCTGCACCGTCTTGGTCACCAGCAGCTGGCCGGTCTTGGGCGCATCCTTGACCAAGGTGTTGACGATGGTCAGGGTCTGCGTGCCGGCGGGCGGCATGGGCGCGCCGGCCGCAGGCAGCGTGGTGCCGCCCCAGTGGTAGCCGGCGGGCGCCGCGGGCAAGGCGCCCTCGGTCACCGAGCAACTGCTGCCGGCCGCCACGGTGATCGGATCGGCGCTGCCCTGGTTGGCGGAGACGGCGATGCTGCCGTCCTGGCTGAAGCTGGGCGTGGTGCAGCTGAGCGTGAACGGGATGCTGCCGCTGAAGGCGGGCGCGTCGGCCGGCGCATCCACCTGTTTTCTCACGGTGACGGTGCCGATGTTGGCCCGCGATTGCAGGTACCAGTCGTTGCCCACCTTGACCAGCGTGTAGTCGTAGTTGCCCTGGGTGACCGTGCCGCCGTCGAGGGTGAAGACGGCATTGGAGTTGCCCGTCACCTGCACGACCAGAATGCCCTTGCCGTCGCCGGTGGTCGTGGTGTCGGCGCCGGGGCAGGCCGCGTTGTTGAAGGGGGTCACCTTGAGCACAGTGGCCCCGTTGGTGTCGCCGTCGACCACCAGCTTGTCCGAATCCGCGCCGCTGCCCGCCAGGCAGGTGTCCACGGCCAGCACCGCGCCATTGCTGCCGGTATAGCTGGGCTTTACGGTCAGCACATCGTTGGGCTCGTTGTCCACCAGGTTGGTGGTGGATGCGTCGGAGCTCAGCGGCCCGTTCATCACGAAGGCGGCTGCGCCGCCCTTGAAGGCGTTGAGCGTGGAGGCCGCCTTCATGTCGAAGCTGGTGTAGGTGGCGGTCTTGTCGCCGTTGCTCTTCTCGACCAGGTTCCAGGTGGAGGCATGGTCCAGATCGATGTCCAGCGTGGAGCTGGCGTAGTTCTGGTTGGACAGGCCCTTGGCGACGCTGGCGTTGTCCAGGGTCAGCAGCACCGAGCTGGCGGTTGTCGAGCTGCGGGACTTGACGATGTCGATCAGATAGCCGTTGCTCGCGGCGCTGAGGTCGGAGGCATTGTCGAACAGGATCTGCACATCCTGCTGCCCGCTGTCCACCAGCAGCAGCGGCGCGGTGGCCGATTGGGTCTTGACGGTGGCCTTGGCGAAGAGCGCCTGGATGCCCGGCCCGAGCGCGCCGCCCGAATCCACATTGCTGCCCCAGTCGTCGATGCCGATCGCCAGCGCCGAGCGGCTGGCGGTGATGTCGGCGGAGCTGTTGGCGCCGTTGGCAAGCAGCTGCGAGCCGCTGACCGCCATCTTGATCGCCGAGCTCATATAGGCCTGGCCGCCGCCAAAAGCCGGGTCCATCACGATCGTCAGGGCTCCATTGGAGACGACCAGGCCCTTGCCGGTGCCGACGGCTCGGGTCTTGCCGATCTTGATGGCGCTGCTGTCCCAGCTGCCGGTGCCGCTCTTCACCATCTTGATGCTGCTGTCGTTCAGGATCACTTGCGAGACGGCTTCGGTACCGGAGCTGTCCGATGCTGCGCCCGATACGTAAATGCCTTCGATGCGCGGGCCCGTCAGCGTCATGTCGAGCTTGGTCTTGATCTCGATCTTGCCGGTGCTGCCGTTGCCCGAGTCCTGGTAGGCACCCTGGATGGCGCGCAGGCCGCTATTGAGTACCGGTAGGACGGCTCCGCCAGCGTATGTTTGCTGGATGGTCGCATTGTCGAGGGTGATGGTGGAAAACTTGCCATTGTTCGCCGTGCCGCTTTCGCCCGCATTGACGGAAGAGCCGGCGAGGATGCCGTACGAAGCCACTGTTCCGCTGGAGTTGCCGCCGGTGTAATTGCCGCTGGTTGCCGTCAGGGTGAAATTGTTGCCGTTGAGCGGAACCGCCAGGGAGGTGACCAGGCCATTGATGCCGCCGTTCGCACCAGTGTTGGTGATGTTTGCGGTAACGTCGGTGAAGTTGATGCTGCCGTGGGTGAGGTACTGATTGCCAATGACGGGACCAAAGGCATTGCTTCCGTTATAGGAAACATTCGTTGCTCCCACAGTGACGATATCATTGGGTGCCGTCAATGCACTGCGCACCAATACATACCAGCTGGCCCCGGTACCCAACGCCGTAGGTGAGGCCGTGGTGGCAGGAACTTCGTTGCAATTCGTGGGCAAGGGGGCAGCCGTCCAGCCCGCGAGGTAGGAGCCGTTCGCATTGGGGGCGCATGTCACCGCCCAGGCCGAGCCGCTGCTTGCCGCAGCCAATACAACGACTGCCACCGTGGCCTTGCCGGCGCGCCGCGTGATTTCCGAACATGCCACCCAGGCTCCCAGTGCGGCGTTCCACTTGCTGGTATAGGTTTTGTTCATACGCTTCCTCTTGATTGATAGATCCGAAGCCTGGCGCCGCGTCATCGTGGGCGGTGATGGTCAAAGGCTATCGATGGATTTGTATTTATAAATTTATCTATCGTTAAGAGGCAGGCGGATTTATCAACAAATGTTCAAAAGGCGTGAGAAATTTATTAACTAGTGTTTATTGATTTATTTGATTTTCCCAGCCAAATTATTGGGCTGCTGGATTCACCTGCCGGCGACCATGGCGAGCGAGTCCGCAGCCATGCACGTCATGCATGGGCAGGGATGCGGATGCCGACAAGGATCGACAGGGGGCGGCAGGGGTGGATGCCGGGCCGGCCGGATCAGCCCTGGGGCTGCAGCCCCTGCAGCGCCTGCAGCACTTCCTGGCTGCTGAGGATTTCGGACAGCAGCTGCGGCGGCTTGCCGGGCGCGTACAGCACGTAGACCGGCACGCCGCTGCGTCCCAGCTGGTTCAGCGCGGCGGTGATGGCGGGGTCCTGCCGCGTCCAGTCGGCGCGCAGCAGCTGCACCTTGCGCTCGGCAAAGCCGGCCAGCACGACGGGGTTGGCCAGCGTGGTGCGCTTGTTGTACTGGCAAGTCACGCACCAGGCGGCGGTGAAGTCGACGAATACCGGCTGCCGGGCGGCGAGCGCCTGGGCCACCCGGTCGGCGGACCAGGGTTGCCATTGCCCGCTACCCGTGGCATGCGCCGTTTCGCCCTGGGCCGGCATGGCTGCGGCCTGCAGGATGTTCTTGCCGCTGGTGCCCGCGAGGGCGGCGGTGATGGCGATGAAGACGCCGGCCAGCACCCAGCGGGTGCGCCCGGCCAGCGTCAGCGCCCAGGCCACGGCTGCCAGCGCCACCAGCAGGGCCAGCAGCGTGGCAGCGCCGTCGATGCCCGATTGCTGGCCCAGCACCCATACCAGCCAGACCACGGTGGCGAACATGGGGAAGGCCATCGCGCGGCGGAAGGTGTCCATCCAGGCGCCCGGGCGCGGCAGCCAGCGCGCCACGGCCGGCACCCAGCTGGCCAGCAGGTAGGGCAGTGCCATGCCCAGGCCCAGCGCGGCGAAGACCAGCAGCGCCTGGGCGGCGGGCAGGCTCACGGCCAGGCCCATCGAGGCGCCCATGAAGGGCGCGGTGCAGGGCGATGCCACGGCCACCGCCAGCACGCCCGACAGAAAGGCATTGGCCAGCGGATTGCGGGCCTGGTGCCCGGCCAGGCCGCTGGGCACCAGGTGGCCGAACTCGAACACGCCGGCAAGGTTGAGGCCGATCACCGTGAACAGCACCGCAAGCGCCGCCACCATGGCCGGCGACTGCAGCTGAAAGCCCCAGCCCAGCTGCTGCCCCGCGGCGCGCAGCGCCAGCAGCAGGGCGCCCAGCGCGAGGAAGGACAGCACCACGCCGGCGGTGTAGGCCAGGCCGCCGGCGCGCTGGCGGCCCAGGTCGCTGCCATGCGCGGCAAAGCCGAGCACCTTGATCGCCAGGATGGGGAAGACGCAGGGCATCAGGTTCAGGATCAGGCCGCCGAGCAGCCCACCCAGCAGGGCTGGCCATAGCGCGGCGGTGGCGGCTGGCGCCGTGGGCGCTGCCGCTGCTGGCGGCGCCTGCCTGGCGTTGGCCTCCAGCGCCGCCTGCAGCGCGGGCGAGACCTCGGCGCGCGCGGCGGCGCGCCAGGGCTGGTCGAGCACGGTCTCGGTGCGCCAGGCGATGGCGCCGTCCGCGCGGCGCTGGTCGGCGGTGGTGAGCACCAGTGGCAGCGCGGCCGGCGCCTGGCCGCGCGCGGCCGACAGCGGCACGCGGGCCTGCCAGGTGGCGCCGTCCCAGGATTGCTGCAGGTCCTGGCCGTCCTGCATCGCATGGTGCAGGGCTTCGCCCAGCTCGGGCATGACGGTGAGGTGCTGGCCCTGCAGCGCGGCGGGCAGGCCGCTGACGCTGAGGCGCAGGAAGTCGCCGTCCACCGTGGCGCGGCTGTCGCCCTGCAGGGCCGCCGGCACCTGCCCGGCGGCGGCGGCGAAGTCGGCCGCGTATATGGCGGTGGTGCCGGCCAGCGGCAGGCTGAGGCTGAAATTGCCTTCTTCGGGAATGCATTCCACGCGGCAGACCAGCCATTGCGCATGCAGCTGCACGTTTACCTCGCGCTGGCCCGGCGCCGGCGCGAACCTGGCCGAGACCTGCACCGGCACCGGCAGCAGCAGCTTGCCTTCGTAGCCGTAGTTGACCAGGCTGCCGATGCGGATCGGGTGGGGTGTGGGCCAGGCGATCTCGCCGGCGTTCCAGCCGGCGGGCAGCTGCCAGTCGAGCTGGGTGGGCAGGCCCGAGTCGCCGGGGTTTTTCCAGTAGGTATGCCATTCGGGCTGGTGCTCCAGCAGCAGCCCGAGCTGCAGCGGCTTGCCGGGGCCTATGCCCTCGGGCGCCTGGGCGACCAGCTCGGCGCGCACGCGCGGCGTGGTGACGACCGGGCCGGAGGGGCCGGCAGGGCTGCCAGAGGCCGCCGCCTGGCCGTTACCGATATTGAGCTTGATCTGCGCCCTGGCGCCGATGGACAGGGCGCTGGCGGCGATGAAGAGCAGCGCAAAAAAAAGCGCCCAGCGGCTGCGGCGTGTGGTGGATGTCTGCATGGGTAGGAGCGGGATAGCCACGGTGGGAGTGCGGTGTGCGCCCGATGGTTCCCAGGCCGCCATTATGCGGAGCCGGGCCCGGCTGTTGATACACAAAAAATATCATTGCATAGTTGTTCAATAGTGGACAGCCGGCGCGCGCGCTTTCAGAATGGCCGCTCCAGCAGGTATTCACACAGGAGACAAGACCTATGGCAGCAAGCACCCGGCGCCATTTTCTGACCACCACGGCCTCTGCCGCCGCCGCCGTTGCGGCCTATGGCGCGCCGCATCTGGCGCAGGCGCAGCAGGCCTATCCGAACAAGCCGGTGCGGGTGATCGTGCCGTTCCCGGCCGGCGGCACGACCGACGTGGTGGCGCGGCTGGTGCTGCAAAAGCTTGGTGAGCTGATGAAGGCTTCGTTCGTGGTCGAGAACAAGGGCGGCGCCAACGGCATCATCGGCACCGAGCAGGTGGCGCGCGCGCCGGCCGACGGCTATACGCTGCTGTTCAACACCGGCGGCGCGCAGACGCTGAGCCCGGTGATCTACAAGGCGGGCTACGAGGCGCTGGGCAGCTTCGAGCCCATCGCCAAGGTCTGCGATGTGGGCTTCGTGGTGATCGCGCGCAAGGACCTGCCGGTCAACTCGATGCAGGAGCTGGTCGCGCTGGCCAAGAAGTCCACCGACAAGCCGCTGACCATCTCTTCGGGCAGCAGCATGATCACGCTGATCACCGAGCAGTTCAAGCGCGTGATCGGCGCGCCGCAGCTGATCAATGCGCAGTACAAGGGCACCAGCCCGCAGATGCAGGCGGTGGTGGCGGGCGAGGTGGATTTCTCGTTCGACTCGTTCGCGTCGGTGGAGATGATCCGCGCCGGCCGGGTCAAGCCGCTGGGCGTGCTGCTGCCGCACCGCGCCGAGAGCTTCCCGCAGGTGCCCACGTTCAAGGAGCTGGGCATCAAGGACATGGACTTCAGCTCCTGGGCCGGCATGCTCGCGCCCAAGGGCACGCCCAAGGAGATCGTGCAGGCGCTGGCCAAGGGCGTGGACCAGGTGATGCAGATGCCCGATGTGCTGGCCAAGCTCAAGACCTACGACTACGTGCCCACCCGCATCACGCCCGAGGCCTTCGGCAAGCAGATCCAGGCCGAGAACGAGCGCTGGAAGCAGGTGGTGAAGGACACCGGCTTCAAGCTGGAATAATTGCTTTAAAAAACATAGCTGCTGGCGCGCTACTGTATTGGTTTTTAGATATAAATATATCTAAAAACAAGCGGAAGTAAGCGCTGGCAGCTATTATTTTTTACTGGCCCCTGAAACGCAGCGCCGCCTGCCGCACCACCTCGGGCAGCAGGTGCTCGCGCTCGAAGACTTCGCGCAGCCAGCGGGCATCGTTCTGGCCGGCGTTCACGTCCTGGCGCAGGGCCTTCAATGCCTCCTGGCTGGACGGCGGCGCATGCGCGGTGATGCGCTGCAGCGTCTGCAGGATGTGCTCGCGCAGCGCCATGTGCTCGCCGCTGACCGGGTCGACATACACCCCCTCCAGCCCGAAGCGGCAGGCCTGGAAGCGGTTGTAGGTGTAGACCAGGTAGTCGTCCTCCTGCGGGGTGAAGGGGTTGTCCGCCAGGAACCAGGCGCCCAGCGCCTGCACGTAGGCCGCCAGCGCGGCGGCGCGCTCGATCGACAGCGGCGTGTCGAAGACCCGCACCTCCACCGTGCCGAATTCGGGCTTGGGGCGGATGTCCCAGTAGAAATCCTTCATGCTCTTGATGACGCCGGTGGCGGTCATCTTGTCGAAGTAGCGCTCGAAATCCTCCCAGTGCAGCGCGAACGGCGCGCGGCCCGACAGCGGAAACGCGAACACCGAGTTCAGCCGCGCCGAGTCGAAGGCCGTGTCCTGCCCCTGCACGAAGGGGCTCGACGACGACAGCGCGATGAAGTGCGGTATGTAGCGCGACAGCCGGTGCAGCATCAGCAGCGCCGCATCGGCGTCGGGGCAGCCCACATGCACATGCTGGCCGAAGATGGTGAACTGCTTGGTGAGGTAGCCGTACAGCGCGGTCAGCTCCTTGAAGCGCGGCTTGTCGTAGATGCGCTGCTGGTGCCATTGCTGGAACGGGTGCGTGCCGCCGCCCACCAGCGCGATGTTCAGCCGGTCGGCCGCCTTCACCAGCACGTCGCGGGTCACGCGCAGCTGGGCCAGCGCGTCCTCGGCATCGGTGCACACGCCGGTGGAGATCTCGATCATGCTCGACGTCACCTCGGGCACGATGCTGCCCGGCACCTTGGCCTTGGCCAGCAGCGCGAGCATGTCCTGCGCATAGGGCGCGAGATCGTAGTCGTGCGTGCCCACGAGCTGCAGCTCCAGCTCCACGCCCAGCGTCAGCGGATCGGAATGGTGGAAGGCCTCAAGCGTCATGGCGTCGTCCTTTGCGCAGCAGTGCGGCCGGCCCGATGCCGCGGTGGGCCTCGCCCGATTGCCACCAGGCCAGCGACATCAGCAGCGCGCCCACCAGCTCGCTGGCCACCACCATCGGCAGCGCCAGCGCGGCGAAGGTGGCGGCATAGCTGCCGTCGGCACCCGGCGTGGCCGCCCATTGCGCCGCCAGCGTGGAGGCCAGCAGCAGCGCCACGCCCGACTGCGGCAGCTGCGCGCAGCCCACCGCCCACTGGCGGCGCCACTGCAGGCCGCTGGTCCAGCCGCCCAGCGCCACGCCCAGCCACTTGGCCGCGCCGCGCGCCAGCGCCGCGGCCAGCGCCCAGGCCAGCAGCTGCGGCGTCAGGCCCACGCGCGTCACCATGCTGGCGATCAGCACGAACATCAGCAGGTTCAGCATCGAGTTGGCCGACACGAAGGCCGGCGGCCACACCAGCGGGCGCGGGCTCAGGTTGCGCAGCAGCACGCCGGTCAGCAGCAGCGCCAGCGCCGCCGAGCCGCCCCAGCGCTGCGACATGGTGGCCACCGCGGCCAGCACCGCCAGCATGTACAGCGCGGTGTTGTCGCTGCTCGAAGGCCGCCAGCGCAGCACCGGCCACAGCAAGGCGCCGGCCAGCGCGGTCCACAGCAGCGTGAGCAGCAGATCGCCGCCGAGCTGGCCAAGCGCGGACAGCCAGTGGGCCTCGGCCGGCGCCAGGTGGCCGACGGCGGCCAGCAGCCCACCCATCATCAGCGCGTAGAAGGCGGACAGCGTGGCAAGCGTCAGGCTGCGGTCGGTGATCGGGCCCTTGGCCTGCAGGTCGAGCGCCACGCGCAATACCACCGAGGGCGAGGCCGCCATGGCCACCACGCCCATGCCCAGGGCCACCGGCATGGGCTGGCCGGTCCACCACAGCAAAGCGGCCACGGCGGCAAAGCCCAGCAGCGATTCCAGCAGGCTCTGCAGCAGCACGCCGGGCTGGCGCAGCAGCCAGCGCAGCGACAGCTGGGTGCCGGCCATCAGCAAGGTGGCGGCCAGCGCCATCTGCAGCAGCAGCATGCCCAGGCCCTGCACCGGCCAGGGCAGGTCGCCAAAGCCGATCCAGCCCGCGGCCAGCCCGACCACGGTGTAGCCCAGCATGCGCGGCAGGCCGGTATAGCGGTGCACCGCGTGGCCCACCAGCGCGGCGCTGGCCACCAGCACCGCCCAGTTGAGCAGCGCGGGGCTGTCGGCCAGGCTGGCCCACAGGGGGGATAGAGCGGGGGGCGCGGTGGCTGTGCTCATGCAAATCTCCGAAGGCCGGCGCTTGCCGCCAGGCCGATGTTGTTGTCACGTGGGCCGGATGGGTGGCTGCCAGCGGCAGGGCCATCCCCAGGGTGCATGGCCTTGCGCTGGCAAGCCGCTGCGAATGTTTAACGAATTCTCAACCGGATGTGACTTGATGATACGAGGCCCAGACCTCGCGTCAAATCTGCCGCGCTGGGCGCAGTGGGAATGTACTGTAGGACAAATGCCATTGCATTTGTAGGAATCAAGAAAAAAAGCCATCGGCGAAAGGCCCGATGGCTTTCAAAGACGATAGCAGGCGGCGCTTATTTCTTGCGGGCAGCGATGGCCTTCTCGGCCACATCCACCAGATCGGTGCCGACTTGCTGTTTCCATTTGTCGTAGACCGGGCGGGTGGCCTTGGCGAAGGCGTCGCGCTCGGCCGGGCTGAGCTGGGTGACGGTGACGCCGCCGGCCGCCAGCTCCTTGACCAGCGGCTGGTCGGCCTCGATCATGCCCTTGCGGGCGATCGCGATCTCTTCCTTGCCGGCCTCGATCGCGGCCTGGCGCACGATCTCCTGGTCGGCCTTGCTCCAGCTGTTCCAGATGTCCTTGTTGACCACGAAGATCAGCGGATCGTTGATGTAGCCCCACAGCGTCAGGTACTTCTGGCCCACGGTCTGCAGCTTGGCGGCCTGGTAGACCGCCACCGGGTTCTCCTGGCCGTCCACCGCGCCGCTGGCCATGGCCGGCTGGGCATCGGCCCAGCTCATCTGCGTGGGGTTGGCGCCCAGCGCGGTGAAGGTGTCGACGAACAGCGGCGAGCCCACGACGCGGATCTTCAGGCCCTTGAGGTCGGCCGGGGTCTTGATCGCATGCTTGGAGTTGGAGATTTCGCGGTAGCCGTTCTCGCCCCAGGCCAGCGGCACGACGCCGGCCTTCTCCAGGCGCTGGAACAGCCGCTTGCCGGGCTCGCCCTGCGTGAGCGCGTCCACGGCGGCATAGTCGGGCATCAGGAAGGGCAGCGCGAACAGGTTCAGCTCCTTGATCTGCGGCGACCAGTTCAGCGTCGAGCCCACGGCCATGTCGATCACGCCCTGGCGCAGCGCGCTGAACTCGCGCGTCTGGTCGCCCTGGATCAGCGACACGCCCGGGTAGAGCTTGATGTTGATGCGGCCCTGGGTGCGCTCGCGCACCTTGTTGGCCCAGATTTCGCCGCCCTTGCCCCAGGGGAAGGCCGGGCCCAGCACCAGCGACAGGCGGTACTCGCTCTTGTAGTGGCTCTGGGCCAGCGCCGGCGTGGCGCTGAACGCCAGGGCGGCCGCGGCGGCGATGGACGAGGCGAGGAAGCTGCGAAGTTTCATGGAACAGGTCTCCTTTTTAAAAAACGAATGTTAATAGCCGAGGTACTCGGGCAGCCACAGCGCCAGCTGCGGCCAGGCGATCACCGCCACCATCACCAGGAACATGGCCAGCAGCATGGGGCCGACCCAGCGCACGGTGGACTCCATGCGCACGCCGGCGATGCGGCACGACACCATCAGGTTCACCGCCAGCGGCGGCGTGAACTGGCCCAGCGCCACCTTGAGCGTGAGGATCACGCCGAACCATACCGGATTCCAGTGGTAGTGGTTCATGATGGGCGCGAGCAGCGGCACGAAGATCAGGAAGATCGATACGCCGTCGAGGAACATGCCCACGGTGATGAGCAGCAGGATCAGCAGCGCCAGCACGCCGTATTCGCCCAGGCCCGAATTCACGATCGCGGTGGTCACCGGATCGATCACGCCCAGCGTGGACAGCGAGAACGCGAAGATGCCGGCCAGCGACACCACCAGCAGGATCACCGCCGACAGCTCGCCGGCCTCGCGCAGGATCGGGAACAGGTCGCGCAGCGTGATGGTGCGGTGCACGAACATGCCCACGAACAGGCCGTAGAACACCGCTACCACCGCCGCCTCGGTGGGCGTGAACCAGCCGGCGCGCATGCCGCCCAGGATCACCACCGGCGCCGCCAGGCCCCAGGAAGCCTCGCGCAGGCTCCGCCAGAACGGCGGCCTGGGCAGCGTGGCCTCGAGCGCGCCCATCTTGTGCTTGCGCGCCATCCACACTGCGGGCACGATCAGCGCCACGCCGGCCAGCACGCCCGGCACCATGCCGGCGGCGAACAGCGCCGGCACCGAGGCGCCCGGCACCAGCACCGAATAGATGATGAAGGCCACCGACGGCGGGATCAGGATGTCGGTGGCCGCGGCGGCCCCGACCACGCTGGCCGAGAAGCTGCCGGGGTAGCCGGCGCGGCTCATCGCGGCGATCATCACGCCGCCCACGGCGGCCGCGTTGGCCGGGCCCGAGCCCGAGATGCCGCCCAGGAACATGGCCACCACGATGGCCACCAGCGGCAGCATGCCCGGGCCGCGGCCGACGATGGCGATCGCGAAGTTCACCAGGCGCAGCGCCACGCCCGAGCGGTCGAAGATCGAGCCCACCAGCACGAACATCGGGATCGCCAGCAGCGGGTACTTGCCCAGGCCCGCATAGAAGTTCTGCGGCACGGCCAGCAGGCCGAACCACTGCGCATCGGCGTTGGCCAGCGCGATCGCGGCGGCGCCGGCCAGGCCGAGCGCGGCGCCGATGGGCACGCCCACGAACATCATGAGCAGGAAGACGGCGAAGAGCAGCGTGGCGATCATGCGAGCTCCTTCACCGGCTGCTCCTCGTTCACCTCGGCAAAGCTGGCCCGGCCCTGGCGCCGGTACAGGCCCAGCGCGCGCAGCGTGATCAGCAGCGAGAACACCGGCAGCCACACCGAATACCACCACTGGGGCAGGCCGATGCCGGGCGAGGTCTCCTCGAAGCGGAAATCGTCGTACACCACGCGCACGCTGAGCACCGCGATCACCCCGAACAGCAGCGCCACCATCAGCGAGCCAAAGCGGGCCAGGGCCTTGCGGCGGCGCGCGTTGCCGCCCTGGGCGAAGTATTCGATGCGGATGTGCAAGTCGCGCGCCACCGCGCCCGAGCCGGCCACCAGCGCGAGCACGATCATCAGGAAGACCGAGATCTCCTCGGTCCAGGCGAACGAGCTGTTGGTGAAATAGCGCACCAGCACGTTGGCGAAGGTGATCAGCGCCAGCAGCGCCATGACGATGACGGTGAGCCAGTCTTCGAGCCAGAGGCCGCGGGCGGGTGGTGGGGCGGGGGGCGTGTTGGCCGCAGGTATGTCTTGTTGTGATGGCATGGCAGGCACCAGGCGGAAACCGGGCGGAAAAACGAACACGCCGCCGGGGTCGGCGCGTGTGTGCGGAGTTTCAACGAAGTCGGACGATCTGAAAAGGGCCGCCTTGTGGGCGCCTGCAGCGCGCATCCCGGATGGGTAACCGATAGCGCCTGCGCATTATCGCCTTCGGGCCGCCTGGCTTTGCCGATAATGCGTGGATGGAAACCAAATGGCTTGAAGATTTTGTGAGCTTGGCGGAGACGCGCAGCTTTAGCCGCTCGGCCCAGCTGCGCCATGTGACGCAGCCGGCCTTCTCGCGCCGCATCCAGGCGCTGGAGTCGTGGGCCGGCGCCGATCTGGTCGACCGCAGCTCCTACCCCACGCGGCTCACGCCGGCGGGCAAGACCTTGCATACCCAGGCCATCGAGATCCTGCAGGCGGTGCAGAGCACGCGCTCCATGCTGCGGGTGCATGCCTCGTCGGGCAAGGACCTGGTGGACTTCGCGGTGCCGCACACGCTGGCATTCACCTTCTTTCCCGCCTGGGTTTCGGGCCTGCGCAACGACTTCGGCCTGTTCAAGAGCCGGCTCATGGCGCTGAACGTGCACGATGCGGTGATCCGCCTGGTGGAGGGCGGCTGCGACCTGCTGATCGCCTACCACCATGCCTCGCAGCCGATACAGCTCGATCCGGCGCGCTACGAGATGGTCAGCCTGGGGCGCGAGATCCTGGCACCCTACTGCAAGCCGGGGCTCGATGGGCAGCCGCTGTTTCCGCTGCCCGGCACGGCCGAGGTGCCGCTGCCCTTTTTGGGCTATGCGCCGGGCGCCTACCTCAGCCGCGTGACCGACCTGGCGTTGAAGCAGGCGAGCGAGCCCGCCCATCTCGACCGGGTCTACGAGACCGACATGGCCGAAGGCCTGAAGGCCATGGCCATGGAAGGACACGGCCTGGCGTTCCTGCCGCAAAGCGCGATCCGCAAGGAGTTCAAGGCCAGGAAGCTGGTGCGCGCCGACGAGCCCGTCTCCAGCGCCTGGGAGGTGGAGATGGATGTGCGCGCCTACCGCGAGAAGCCGGCGTCCAAGGACGCGGTCAAGCGCACCGCCCAGGCCCTGTGGGAATACCTGCTCGCACGCAACCCCGGGCGCGGCTAGGCTAGGGCGTGTCATCAATCAAATCCCCGCGGCGAAAGCCGTGCGGGCGGTGCAGTGCAAGGCGCCCTGAGCGCGGTGTAGCCAGCTACATGAGCGAGGGGCAACGCCGCAATGCGCCGCCCGCACGGCTTTCCCTTCGGGCTGCTCGGCCATGCGGCGTCTGCTTTGTCGCACGGCTGGCCCATAGATGGCTATGGGCTGCGCCGCGCTTCGCGCATCCATCCGCATGGCCGAGCCAGCGCCGGGGGAATTTGATTGATGACACGCCCTAAAGCGCCGGGCCGGGGCTTGCAAACAACTATCTATTCCAGAGCGGTGCAGGGTAATTTCTAATGGGGCGGGGGCGAAGATGTGCGATGCTCGCGGCCCACTGCATGGCGCTGCCCCTACCCGCAACAGCGTTTACCCCGGTTTGCGGCGAAAAAATGAAGCAATCGCCGCAAACCCATGCAGATTGGTGTCAAACTTGCTTATAACCTGCATGACCCCATGGCTGTGCCATGGACCCGTTGGTGTCATGCACTTTTTTTGCACAGGAGTACTGAAGATGAAGAAACACTTGCTGGCTTTGGCCGTTACCGTTCTTGCGGCAGGCAGCGCGATGGCGCAGGCCGGCGACACGCTGGCGAAGATCAAGTCTTCAGGCGCCATCACCCTGGGCGTGCGCGAGTCTTCGGGCCTGGGCTACACGCTGGGCAACGGCAAGTACGTGGGCTTCCACACCGAGATGGCCGAGAACATCGTGGGCGACCTGCAAAAGAAGCTCGGCCTGGCCAAGCTGAACATCAACTACCAGCCGGTGACCTCGCAGAACCGCGTGCCGCTGGTGCAAAACGGCACGGTGGACCTGGAATGCGGCTCCACCACCAACAATGCCTCGCGCGCCAAGGAAGCAGCCTTTGCCTACACCACCTATGTGGAAGAAGTGCGCATCGCCGTCAAGGCCAATTCCGGCATCACCGGCATCAAGGACCTGAACGGCAAGAACATCGTCACCACCACCGGCACCACTTCGGTGCAGACGCTGCGCAAGAACAAGCGCGCCGATGGCCTGACTTTCAAGGAAGTCATGGGCAAGGACCATGCGGACAGCTTCCTGATGCTGGAGTCCGGCCGCGCCGACGCCTTCATCATGGACGGCTCGATCCTGGCCGCCAACATCTCCAAGTCCAAGAGCCCGCAGGACTACAAGATCGTCGGCGAAGTGCTGTCGGTCGAGCCCATCGCCTGCATGCTGCGCAAGGACGACCCCGCCTTCAAGAAGGCGGTGGACGACAGCATCGTGCGCCAGATCAAGGATGGCACGCTGGCCAAGCTGTATGACAAGTGGTTCATGCAGCCCATCCCGCCGAACAACGTGAAGGTGGGCCTGCCGCTGTCCGAGGCCACCAAGGAAGCCTGGGCCCATCCCAACGACAAGCCCATGGAAGACTACGCGCAGAAGTAAGCGCATGGCTTGATGGGCGCCTCTTCAAACGGCGTTTGGAGAGGCGTTTTTCGTTGGTGCTCTCATGCGATGTCGTGTAGAGTTGTTACGACCAAGACAACAAAAAACGGGGTGATCCTATGAGTTGGGATTGGCAGGTGTTCTGTCAGGACACCATCGAGCGCCAGGTAGTGCAGGGCTGTTTCGGCAAGAACGGCGACATCACTTACCTGGACTGGCTCCTGTCCGCCTGGGGCTGGACGGTTTCTGTCTCACTGCTGGCGCTGCTCATCGCGCTGATCGTGGGCTCTTTCATCGGTACCTTGCGTACCCTGCCGGACCGCCCCTGGGTGGTGCGTTTCGGCAATGCCTGGGTGGAGCTGTTTCGCAACATTCCGCTGCTGGTGCAGATCTTCCTGTGGTACCACGTGGTGCCGGCCATCTTCCCCGTGATGAAGGCCGTGCCCGGCTTCGTGCTGGTGGTGCTGGCGCTGGGCTTCTTCACCTCGGCGCGTATCGCGGAGCAGCTGCGCTCGGGCATCCAGGCGCTGCCGCGCGGCCAGCGCTATGCCGGCATGGCGCTGGGCTTCACCACCTTCCAGTACTACCGCTATGTGCTGCTGCCCATGGCCTACCGCATCATCATCCCGCCGCTGACCAGCGAGGCGATGAACATCTTCAAGAATTCGTCGGTGGCGTTCGCGGTGTCGGTGGCCGAGCTGACCTTGTTCGCGATGCAGGCGCAGGAGGAGACCTCGCGCGGCGTCGAGGTCTACCTGGCGGTGACGGGGCTGTATGTGATCTCGGCCTTCGTGATCAACCGCATCATGGCCTTCATCGAGAAGAAGAGCCGCGTGCCGGGCTTCATCGCCTCGGGCGCAGCGGGAGGCCACTGAGATGAATTTGAATCTTGATTTCTCGTTCTACAACTGGGACCTGATCCAGAACTTCATCCTGAAGGGCCTGGGCTTCAGCCTGATGCTGACGGTGATCGCCACACTGGGCGGCGTTTTCTTCGGCACCCTGCTGGCGCTGATGCGCCTGTCGGGCAAGAGGGCGCTGGTGGTGCCTGCCACCATCTACGTGAACGGCATGCGCTCGATTCCGCTGGTCATGGTGATCCTGTGGTTCTTCCTGCTGGTGCCGCTGTTGATCGGCCGCCCGATTGGCGCCGAGGCCTCGGCCATCATCACCTTCGTGGCCTTCGAGGCGGCCTACTTCAGCGAGATCATGCGCGCCGGCATCCAGTCCATCCCGCGCGGCCAGGTCTTCGCCGGCCAGGCGCTGGGCATGACCTATGCGCAGAACATGAAGCTGGTGGTGCTGCCGCAGGCCTTTCGCAACATGCTGCCGGTGCTGCTGACGCAGACCATCATCCTGTTCCAGGACACCTCGCTGGTGTATGCGATCGGCGCCTACGACATGCTCAAGGGCTTCGAGGTCGCGGGCAAGAACTTCGGCCGTCCGGTCGAGGCCTACCTGGCCGCGGCCGTGCTCTACTTCATCATCTGCTTCACGCTGTCGTGGTTCGTGAAGCGCCTGCATAAGAAGATCGCCATTATTCGATGAAACACCCCCTGAGTCGCTTCGCGCCTTCCCCCTGGAAGGGGGACGACGGCCTTTGCTTCGGGGCGGCCCTTGCTGGCCGTCCGTGGCTGAGGCGTGCCGGGTTTGAAGGCGCGTGTCACGGCAACGGATAACTGAATACGGAGAAAAATCAAATGATTGAACTGAAAAACGTCTCCAAGTGGTATGGCTCGTTCCAGGTGCTGACCGATTGCTCCACCAACATCCAGAAGGGCGAGGTGGTGGTGGTGTGCGGGCCTTCGGGCTCGGGCAAGTCCACGCTGATCAAGACCATCAACGCGCTCGAGCCCTTCCAGAAGGGCGAGATCTATGTCGACGGCACCGCGGTGCACGATCCCAAGACCGACCTGCCCAAGCTGCGCAGCCGCGTGGGCATGGTGTTCCAGCACTTCGAGCTGTTCCCGCACCTGTCGGTGACCGAGAACCTCACGATCGCGCAGGTCAAGGTGCTGGGCCGCAGCATCGACGAGGCCAAGAAGCGCGGGCTGAAGATGCTCGACCGCGTGGGCCTGATGGCGCACAAGGACAAGTTCCCCGGCCAGCTGTCGGGCGGCCAGCAGCAGCGCGTGGCGATTGCGCGCGCGCTGTCGATGGACCCGATCGTGATGCTGTTCGACGAGCCCACCTCGGCGCTCGACCCCGAGATGGTCGGCGAGGTGCTCGACGTGATGGTGGGCCTGGCCAAGGAAGGCATGACCATGATGTGCGTGACCCACGAAATGGGCTTTGCGCGCAAGGTGGCCAGCCGCGTGATCTTCATGGATGTGGGCGGCAAGATCCTCGAGGACTGCACCAAGGAAGAGTTCTTCGGCAACCCCGATGCGCGCCAGCCGCGCACCAAGGAATTCCTCAACAAGATCCTGCAGCACTGAGCATTCCCCTCGGGAACGAGCCGCGGCCCTTCGGGGCCGCTGTCATTGCTGCCTGTGGCGTTGGGGGGGGCTTGCTTGGCTGCGGCTTCAGTCGTCGCCAGTGCGAGCGGTGCCGCCCTCCGGGGGCATCTCCACGCCCAGCGCCTCGCACAGCTGCCGCATGCTGGCGCGCAGCCGGGCCACCTCGGCTTCGAGCGCTTCCACGCGCTGCTGCAGCGCGCCGGCAGGACCGGCGGGCGCGGCGCGGCCGGCCTCCTGCAGCGCGGCCAGGTCGATGGGGCCGCTGAGCAGATGGGCCCAGCGCTGCTCGCGTGCGCCCGGCGCGCGCGGCAGCAGCTGCACCAGCGGGCCGCCTTTTTCCTCGCTGCGCTCGCGCAGCTCGTCGAGAAAGGCCTCGACCGAGGAAATGTCGGCAAAGCGGTGCCAGCGCTCCGAGTTGATGCGCAGCTCGCCGGCGGTCTGCGGGCCGCGCAGCATCAGCAGCGACAGCAGCACGGCCGACTGGTCGGGCACGCCCACGCCGCGCGGGAAGTTGTGCTCCCAGCGCGTGGCGCGGTTGCCGCTGATCTGCACCGCCAGGCCGCGCTGGCGCAGCTCGTCCAGCGCCTCGGCCGCTTCGCCCTCGCTCACTTCCATCACCGGGTCGCGGCTGGACTTCTGGTTGCAGCCGGTGACCAGGGCATTGAGCGTGAGCGGATAGCTGTCGGGCACCGTGCGGGCCTTTTCCATCAGGGTGGCCAGCACACGGGCCTGGACGGCGGTGAGAGGGGCGGAGCGGGGATCGAAGGGCATGGGATGTTTCCTTGGAGTACGGCCGCCATCGTAAACAGGTTCGCGATGAGACAATACCCGGATGACCACGATCCAGACCCTTTCCCTCATCCGGCCCGACGACTGGCACATCCATCTGCGCGATGGCGATGTGCTGGGCACCGTGGTGCCCCATGCCGCGGCGCAGTTCGGCCGCGCCATCGTCATGCCCAACCTGCGCCCGCCGGTCACCACCACCGCGCAGGCGCTGGCGTACAAGGAGCGCATCCTGGCCGCCGTTCCCGAGGGCGCGCGCTTCGAGCCGCTGATGACGCTGTACCTCACCGACAACCTGGCGCCCAGTGAGATCGAACGCGCCAAGGCCGCCGGCATCGTGGCCTGCAAGCTCTACCCCGCTGGCGCCACCACCAACAGCGACGCGGGCGTCACCAACATCCGCAAGATCTACCCCACGCTCGAGGCCATGCAGCGCCACGGCCTGCTGCTGCTGGTGCACGGCGAGGCGACCGGCAGCGACATCGACCTGTTCGACCGCGAGGCGGTGTTCATCGAGCAGCAGATGATCCCGCTGCGCCGCGACTTCCCGGGCCTGAAGATCGTGTTCGAGCACATCACCACCAAGGAGGCGGCGCAGTACGTGGCCGGCGGCGACGCGCTCACCGGCGCCACCATCACCGCGCAGCACCTGCTGTTCAACCGCAATGCCATCTTCACCGGCGGCATCCGCCCGCACTACTACTGCCTGCCGGTCTTGAAGCGCGAGGAGCACCGCCAGGCGCTGCTGCAGGCGGCCACCGGCGGCAGCCCCAGGTTCTTCCTGGGCACCGACAGCGCGCCGCATGCGGCCCACCTCAAGGAGCATGCCACCGGCTGCGCCGGCTGCTATACCGCGCATGCCGCGATCGAGATGTATGCCGAGGCCTTCGACGGCGTGGGAGCGCTGGACAAGCTGGAAGGCTTTGCCAGCCTGCACGGCGCCGACTTCTACGGCCTGCCGCGCAACCAGGAGCGCATCACGCTGGTGCGCGAGAACTGGACGCCGCCGAGCAGCTTCCCCTTCGGCGAAGCCGAGCTCAAGCCGCTGCGCTCGGGTGACGCGCTGCCGTGGAAGCTGGGCTGAGCGCGTCGGCCCACCCAGCCCGCCCGGCAGACGGCAGCGCTGCCGCCATGCTGGCTGCGGTGGACTGGTCGCGGCCCTGGCTGCTGCCCTATGCCGCGCTGCAGCAGCGGGCGCATGCCGCATTGCGGGCGCAGCCCGATGCCGCCGCGTGGCAACTGCTCAACGCCCTGGGCGAGTGCGGGCGCAGCTTCGTGCCGCAGCAGGCGCTGCCGCCCGGCGAAGCCTATGAGCATTTCGTGCAGCGCACGCGCAGCGTGCCCACGCGCGGCAACCTGCACGACTGGTTCAACGGCCTGGTGTGGCAGCGCTTCGCGCAGACCAAGGCCAGGCTCAACGCCTTGCAGGCCGGCGCCATCGCCCAGGCCGGCGTGGGGCGCCAGCGCGGGCCGCTGCGCGACGCGATCACCCTGCTCGACGAGAACGGCGCCTTCCTGGTGGCCAGCGATGCGGTATGGCAGGCGCTGCGCCAGCGCCAGTGGCGCCGGCTGTTCGTGGAGCTGCGCCCCGAATGGCGGCAGGCGCGGCTGCTGCTGTTCGGCCATGCGCTACTCGAAAAACTCGTGCGGCCGAGAAAACCAGTCACCGCACACGTGTTTTGCCCGCCGCAGGCGCTGCGGCTCGTGGACAATACCGATGCAGATGTCGCCGGCCAGCTGTGCGCGGAGCACCTGGCGGGCAAGCCCTTCGCGCCGCTGCCGGTGCTGGGCGTGCCCGGCTGGTGGAAGGAAAACGAGAACTTTTCCTTCTATGACGACTCTGCTGTATTTCGCCCGGCCCGATCGCCAGAACCACGATAACCAAATGATCGAAGCCCGCCGCTTGCAATGCAGGCATGGCGGCACCATATGGCGAACAACTGCGTTCCCCTTTTTTGGAGAAACCCACTATGAAAAGAATTGCCTTGTTCCTGCTTACCAACCTTGCCGTGGTTGTGGTGCTGGGCATCGTTGCGAGCCTGCTGGGCGTCAACCGCTACCTGACGGCCAACGGGCTCAACCTCACAGCGCTGCTGGGCTTTGCCTTCATCATGGGCTTTGGCGGCGCGTTCATCTCGCTGCTCATCAGCAAGCCCATGGCCAAGTGGACCTCGGGCGTGCGCGTGATCAACCAGCCGAGCACCGCCGACGAGGCCTGGATCGTGGAGACCGTGCGCAAGTTCGCCGACAAGGCCGGCATCCAGATGCCGGAGGTGGGCATCTACGAGGGCGAGCCCAATGCCTTCGCCACCGGCGCATTCAAGAACTCGGCGCTGGTGGCCGTGTCCACCGGCCTGCTGCGGGGCATGACGCGCGAAGAGGTCGAGGCCGTGATCGGCCACGAAGTGGCCCACGTCGCGAATGGCGACATGGTGACCATGGCGCTGATCCAGGGCGTGATGAACACCTTCGTGGTCTTCCTGTCGCGCGTGGTCGGCTATGCCATCGACAGCTTCCTGCGCCGCGACAACGAGGAAAGCAGCGGCCCCGGCATGGGCTACTACATCTCGACCATCGTGCTCGACATCCTGTTCGGCGTGCTGGCATCGATCATCGTGGCCTGGTTCTCGCGCCAGCGCGAATTCCGCGCCGATGCGGGCGCGGCCCGGCTCATGGGCCGCAAGCAGCCGATGATGAACGCGCTGGCCCGCCTCGGCGGCCTGCCCGCGGGCGAGCTGCCCAAGAACATGGCGGCCATGGGCATCACCGGCGGCATCGGCCAGCTGTTCTCGACCCATCCGCCCATCGAACAGCGCATTGCTGCACTGCAAAACAGCTGATCGCTTCGGCGCACCCATGGGCAAGCACCGCATCGCGGTGCTTTTTTGTTTGAAGATTTGGCCCGGGATTTACCCAGTTTTTACCGCCTGGGCGTGCACCGCGACATCCATCGGCCGTTGAATAGGCAGGCCGCCTTTCCGAGGCGGATCACAAGGATGGACATATGCGTGTACTGAAGCCTTCCCGCCTCGCTCCCTGGGCCGCTGCGCTGGGCGCCAGCCTGGTGCTGGCCGGCTGCGTGGTGGCGCCGGCGCAGCCGTACTATGGTGGCAACGATGCGGTGGTCTATGCGCCTGCGGCGCCGCCGCCCCTGCAAAGCGAGGTGGTCACGGTGGCGCCGTCGCCGGTCAGCGTGTGGATCGGCGGCTTCTGGGATTGGAGCGGCGGGCGCTACCAGTGGCGTCCCGGCCACTGGGAGGCGCCGCCCCACCGCGGCGCCGCATGGGTGCCGCGCGAATGGGTGCGCGGCCCGCACGGCTGGCAGATGCGCGGCGGCCATTGGCGTCGCTGATGGCCGCCGACCGCGTCGCCGGCGCTCAGGCTGCCGGCGCCCGCATCGCCTGCGCATAGCGCTGCGGCGCCAGCTGCGCCACCAGCAGCGTGACCAGGGTCACGCTACCCAGGTGCATGATCCAGCCGGCCCGAAAGCCGCCGCTGGCCGCGTGCAGCTGGGCCACGGCCCAGGGCGCGAGCGCGGCCAGCACGAAGCCGCCGCCCTGCATCAGCGCACTGAGCGCGCCCGCCTGCATGGGCTGGGGCAGGTGGTCGAGCGCCGCCACCAGGCTCAGCGCAAAGCAGCCGCCCAGGCCCGCGCCCAGCACCACGGCCATGGTGCGCGGCGCGGCATCGGGCCACCAGGCCAGCAGCGCAAAGCCGATGGCCTGGCCGGCCAGCGTCAGCCACAGCCAGGGGCGGCGGTCGGGGCCGCCGCGGGCCGCCAGCAGCGGCAGCAGCAGCGCGGCGCAGGCCTGGGCCACCGCCATGATGGCCACCAGCGAGCCGCTGGCGATGGCGCTCATGCCATGCCCCTGGTAGTACGGCGCCAGCCAGGCCACCGCCGAGGCGTAGCCGCCGTTGACCAGGCCGAAGCAGGCCATCAGCAGCCAGGTGCGCTGGCGGCGCAGCAGCCAGTTGGTGGAGCTGCCGCTGCCACCCACGGCCGAGACGCTGGCGCTGGATGCTTCGCTTTGCGTGCGCAGCGCCAGCCAGGCCAGCAGCAGGGCCGGCAGCACCGGTAGCGCCCATTGGGCCAGCGCGGCCTGCCAGCCCAGGCCCAGCTGCATGGCCAGCGGCGACCACTGCGCGCCCAGTGCGCCGCCGCCCATCAGCGCGGCGGAGTACAGGCCCATCATCGGTGCCACCTGCAGCGGGAACTGGCGCTTGAGGATGCCGGGGAACACCCCTTGCACCAGGGCCACGCCAGCGCCGCAGACGGTGGCGCTGGCCAGCAGCATGCCGCCAGCGCCCGCCACCAGCCGCAGCGCGCAGCCCAGCGCGATCAGCAGCAACGAGGCGGCGACCACGCGGCGCGCGCCCCAGCGCCGCAGCGTGCCCGGCGCCAGCAGCGCGCCCACGCCCATCAGCCCCATGGGCAGCAGCGTGAGCCAGGACATGGCCGCCAGGCCCATGCCGGTGGCGGCCTGGATGGGCGGCCCCAGCGGGCCGATCGCGGTCAGGAAGGGGCGCAGGTTCATGCCGGTCAGCACCACGACGGCCAGCCATAGGGGCGATGGGCCGCGGCCGCTGCGCAGGCGTCTTTCATGGGCCAGGTCCACGGCCTGGCGCAGCAGCTGGGTATCTTGATTCATCGGGAGGGCAAGCCGCAGGGGCAAGAAAAAGAGCACCGCAGGGTGCTCTGGTGCGAGAAATCCGGAGCATCCGGCTCGGCGCTCACCTCAGACTGTAATTCAATTGGAACATCACTGCAGAGTTGCCCAGCAGATTCACCTGGGCGCCCCATTGGGGCGTGAAGTTCCAGCCGATAGCGGGGATCGCGGTCAGCCCCCAGCCGCTGCTGGTATTGAGCGGGATCTTCTTGTGGTAGGGGTAGCGGTAGCCGTGGATCAGGCCGCCGGTGAGCTTGAGGTACAGCTGCGGCGCGCTGTCCAGCGGCCGAAAGCGCCAGCCGTAGTAGGCGAACTGGCTGGGCTGGCCGAACGAGTTGCTGAACACCGCCAGGCCCGCCACATGGCGCTCGTCCAGCTCTTTCTCGGCATTCAGCAGCCAGACATAGGAGTGCTTCTCGTTTTCCGGCTCGTAGTCATGCTCCCGCCGGGCGTCGGAGAAATGGTGGGTATAGGGCGCCGCGCCGAAGGTCCAGCCCGAAAGCGCGGACGGCGGCACATCCGCATCGGCCGCGAAGGCGGCCAGCGGCAGCAGGCTGGCGGACAGGGCCAGTCTTTTTGCCCAGCGGGCGGATGGCGGCATTCCTGGGGCTCCATTGGATGTGCTGGGCCACAGTATAGAAAGGACGGGCCACGTTCGCGCCTTCTGGTGGCTGCTGGGGTTGGGTTTGCTGCAGATGCTGGCAGATTTGCAACGTTAAGCTGTTTTTAAGCCGTTTTGCTGTCTGTTGGTGGGGCCGGCTGCGCCATGATCGCCAGCGCCACCGCTTCGCCCACCTTGATGCCGTCCACCCCGGCCGACAGGATGCCGCCCGCATAGCTCGCGCCTTCGCCCGCCGGGTACAGGCCCGGGGTGTTCAGGCTCTGGTAGCTGGCGGCGTCGCGGCCTATCTTCAGCGGCGACGAGGTGCGCGTCTCCACGCCGGTGAGCACCGCGTCCGCCATGTCGTAGCCGCGGATCTTTTTGCCGAAGGCGGGCAGGGCCTCGCGCATGGCCTCGATCGCGTAGGCCGGCAGGGCCGGATGCAGGTCGCCCAGCGCCACGCCGGGCCGGTACGAGGGCTGGACCGTGCCGAAGCCGCGCGAGGGCCGGCCGGCGATGAAGTCGCCCACCAGCTGGCCGGGCGCGCTGTAGTTGCTGCCGCCCAGCAGGTAGGCCTTCGACTCCAGCTGGCGCTGCAGCACGATGCCCGACAGCGGATGGATTTCGCCGGGCCGCAGGCTTTCCACGCCATAGGTCTTGCCGCCGAAGGCCCAGGCAAAGCTCTCGGCGTCCTGCGGGTAGTCCTCGGGATTGATGGCGCAGACCATGCCGGCGTTGGCATTGCGCTCGGCGCGCGAATACTGGCTCATGCCATTGGTCACCACGCGCCCGGGCTCGCTGGTGGCGGCCACCACGGTGCCGCCCGGGCACATGCAGAAACTGTAGACCGCGCGGCCGTTCCTGGCGTGGTGCACCAGCTTGTAGTCGGCCGCGCCCAGCAGCGGATGGCCGGCATGCCGGCCCCAGCGGGCGCGGTCGATCACGCTTTGCGGGTGCTCGATGCGAAAGCCCACCGAGAAGGGCTTGGCCTCCATCTGCACGCCGCGCTCGTAGAGCATGGCGAAGGTGTCGCGCGAGCTGTGGCCCAGCGCCAGCACCGCCTGCGTGGCGGGCAGCTCGTAGCTCTGGCCGCTGGCCAGGTCTTGCACCGCCAGGCCCGCGAGGCGGCGCCGGCCCGCGGACTCCTCGATGCGCACATCGGTCACGCGCTGCCCGAAGCGAATCTCGCCGCCCAGGCGGATGATCTCCTCGCGTATGCCTTCCACCACCTTCACCAGCTTGAAGGTGCCGATGTGCGGGTGCGCCGCGTAGAGGATGTCGGGCGGCGCGCCGTGGGCGACGAACTCCTGCATCACCTTGCGGCCCAGGTGGCGCGGGTCCTTGATCTGGCTGTAGAGCTTGCCGTCGCTGAAGGTGCCAGCGCCGCCTTCGCCGAACTGCACGTTCGACTCGGGCGTGAGCTCGCGCCGGCGCCACAGGCCCCAGGTGTCGCGGGTGCGCTCGCGCACCGGCTTGCCGCGTTCGAGCACGATGGGGCGAAAGCCCATCTGCGCCAGCACCAGGGCGGCGAAGATGCCGCAGGGGCCGAAGCCCACCACCACCGGGCGCTGCGCAAGCCCGGCCGGGGCCTGCGCCACCGGCTTCCATTCCATGTCGGGCGTGCGCTGGATGTGTGGGTTCTTTTCGAAGCGCGCGAGCAGCGACTCGGCCAGCGCCGGATCGTCCAACTGCAGGTCGACGATGTAGACCGCCTGCAGCTCGGCCTTGCGGGCGTCGAAGCTGCGCTTGTGCACCTGCAGGCCGGCGATGCGCGCCGCATCGAGCGACAGCGCCTGCGCGGCCTGTGCGCGCAGCGCATCGAGCGGGTGGAATTCGGTGTGGTTCTCGGGATCGAAGGCGATCGCTGCCAGCGGCAGCTTGAGCTCGGAAATACGGATCATGGGGCGGGTCATGGCTTGGGGCTATCAAGCAAAGGAGGCCAAGATGGTAGCGTGGCCGCCCGCGGACTGCCGGCGGCAAGCTGCTCGCCTGACGGCGCTTGTCGGTTAAGAGCCGCTAACACAACCCTTGATGCGTCGTTGCTTCGCCTTGTCGTACTAGCGTACTGCCTGCGGCTTCGCGCCTCGTCTCAACCGCAAATCTTCGATTTGCTGGGTTGTGTTAGCAGCTCTAAGCCGGGTATGCTGGCGGATTTGGACGACGCACATGACCGATCCCGACACCGACAGCCTGCGCCGCGGACTGGACAACCGCCGCCGGGTGCTGGGCGGCGAATGGGTGGAGCAATCCATCGCCCGCGCCAACACGCTGAACGTGGAGTTCCAGCGCATGATCACCGCCTACGCCTGGGACGGCATCTGGAGCCGGCCGGGGCTGGACCGGCGCACGCGCCGCATCATGGTGCTGGCCATCACCGCCGCCATGGGGCGCTGGGAGGAGTTCGAGCTGCACATCCGCACCGGGCTGCAGGCCGACCCGGGCGATGCCGATGCCGCGCCGCTGGATGTGGACACCATCAAGGAAGTGCTGCTGCAGACCGCGGTCTATGCCGGCGTGCCCGCGGGCAACACCGGCATGGCGATTGCGCTGAAGGTGCTCAAGGAGCTCGGCCGCAACCCGCCGCCGGCGGCCTTCGGCGTCGCGTAGCGATGCGGACCCGGGCCATGGCATGGGCCACAATAGCAGGCCTATGTCCGCTCCTATCCATATCGCATCCACGCCTGCCCAGGCCCCGCTGTCCGCGGCGCAGAAGAAATTCAACTCGCTGGTCCAGCGCATCGCCAGGCAGCGCGAGCAGCTGCAGGCCTGGGACGACGCCGTGGCCGCCTACCGCGAGCGGCATGCGCGCGAGTTCCTGCCGCTGATCGATGAATACCACGGGCTGCATGTCGCGCTGCTGCAGCTGCTCGACGGCATGGCCGGGCGCAAGCTGTCCAAGGCCGACCGCGCCCTGCTCGACGAGCTGATCGCCGACATGGCCGCCAGCATCGCGGACGGCGCGCGCGACGAGGCCACGCGCGAGGCGATGAAGACGCTGTACAACCGCTATGCCGGCGGCGACTACGACGCCGACCTGGCCGAAGCGGATGCCGAGGCGGATCGCATGGCCAAGGAGGTCGCGCGCGAGCTGTTTGGCCTGGACATGGACGGCGTGGACCTCGACTCTCCCGAAGAGGTGGCGCGCCGCGTCGAAGAGCAGCTGCAGGCCGCGCAGGAGCATGCCGAGCAGCAGCGCGCCGCCCACCAGGCCAGGCGCCGCAAAAAGCCCAGCGCGCGCGAGCAAAAGCAGCAGCTCGAAGCCAAGCAGGCCAGCCAGTCGCTGCGCGAGATCTACCGCAAGCTGGCCAGCAGCCTGCACCCCGACCGCGAGGCCGATCCCGCCGAGCGCGCACGCAAGACGGCGCTGATGCAGCGCGCCAACCAGGCCTACGAGGCCGGCAACCTGCTCGATCTGCTGCAGCTGCAATGGGAGGCCGAGCAGATCGACCCGGCCAAGCTCGCCTCGTTCAGCGACGAGCGCCTCAAGCACTACAACCGGGTGCTGGCCGAGCAGCTCGCCGAGCTGCAGCACGAGGTCGAGGGCGCCGAGATGGCGTTCGGCAGCGAGTTCGGCCAGCCGCCGAGGCAGCGCCTCAAGCCCGCCGGACTGCAGGCGCTGCTGCGCACGCAGCTGCAGCACCTGCAGATGGACCTCCACCAGCTGCGCCTGTTCATGCGCGAGCTGCAGGACGACCCGGCCGCGCTCAAGCACTGGCTCAAGCAGGAGCGCCAGAACCAGAAAGCCCGCGAGCGCGACATGCTGCCCGACGGCTTGTTCGAAGAGTTGTTTCGCTGATGCCCCGCTTTTTGCACACCGCAGACTGGCAGATCGGCCGCCAGTTCTCCAGCTTCGATGCCGCTACCGCGCCGCTGCTGGCCGAGGCCCGTTTTGCCGCCGTCGAGCGGCTGGCGCAGCTGGCCACCGAGCACGCGGTCGACGCGGTGCTGGTGGCGGGCGATGTGTTCGACGCGCAGACCGTGTCCGACAAGACCATCCGCCGCCTGTTCCAGCTGCTGGCCGGGTTTGCCGGGCCCTGGCTGCTGATTCCCGGCAACCACGATGCGGCGCTGGCCGAAAGCGTGTGGACGCGTGCCGAGCGCCTGCAGTGCGTGCCGGCCAACGCGCACCTGCTGCTCACGCCCCAGGTGCGCAGCTTTGCCGAGCGCGGCTTTGCCGTGCTGCCCGCGCCGCTGCGCCAGCGCCACACCTACGACGACGCCACGGCCTGGATGGACGCGGCCGGCACCCCCGCCGGCCTGGTGCGGGTAGGCCTGGCGCACGGCAGCGTGCAGGGGCTGCTGCACGAGGGCATCGACGCCGCCAACCCCATCGCTCCCACGCGCGCCGCCTCGGCGCGGCTCGACTGGCTGGCGCTGGGCGACTGGCACGGCATCAAGCGCATCGATGCCCGTACCGCCTACAGCGGCACGCCCGAGCCCGACCGCTTTCCCAACAACGAGCCGGGCCATGCCTTGCTGGTGGACATCGCCGCGCCTGGCGCCGAGCCCCAGGTCACGCAGCTGGCGGTGGCCCGCTACCGCTGGCGCCGGCTGGAGCTGGCGCTGCAGCTGGCAAGCGACCTGGACGCCGCCGAAGCGCTGCTCGCCGCGGTGCAGCCGCACGAGGTACTGCAGCTCACGCTCGGCGGCCAGCTCGACTGGGCGGCCCACCAGCGCCTGCAGGCCGCCATCGGCGCGGCCGAGGCGCGTGCGCGCTGCCTGATCGTGGACGCCGGCGCGCTGCGCATGGCGCCGTCCGACGACGACCTGGCCCTGCTCCATGCCGACGGCTATGTGGGCGAGCTGCTGGCCGAGCTGCGTGCCGAGAGTGCCGCGGGCCAGGACGGCGCACAGGATGCGCTGGCGCTGCTGGCGACCGCCTTGTGGGCGCAGCAGCAGCCGGGGGCGCAGCCATGAGCGCCAAGCTGCACATCACCCGGCTCGAGCTGTCGCAGCTGCGCAAGTTCGCTGCGCTGACGCTGGCGGATCTCAGCCCCGGGCTCAACATCATTGCCGGGCCCAATGGCGCGGGCAAGAGCACGGTGGTGCGCGCCATCCGCGCCGCGTTCCTGGACCGGCACGGCTCCAGCTCCACCGCCGACCTGCAGCCGCACGGCGACAGCGGCGCCGCGCCCTCGGTGGCGCTGGACTTCGTGCTGCAGGGCGAGCCGTACCGGCTGCACAAGACCTTTCTCCGGCGCAAGCGCTGCGACCTGCAGGCCGCCAGCCAGGCCTTCAGCGGCCAGGAGGCCGAGGACTGGCTGGCCGAGCGCATGGGCTTCGGCTTCGCCGCCAAGGGCGCGGGCCGGCCCGAGCACTGGGGCGTGCCCGGCCTGCTGTGGGTCGAGCAGGGCAGCGATCCGCGCGAGCTGGGCCTGCGCGTGGGCCATGCCAGCCAGCGCCTGGGCGCGGCGCTGCATGCGCAGCAAGGCGAGGCTGGCGCCGGCGTGCAGCCCGCCTCCGCGCTGGCCGCCACCGCGGGCGACGCGCTGATCGCGCAGCTGCAGGCCGAGCTGGCGCAGTACCGGGGCGCCAGCGGCAAGCCGGTGGGCGCCCATGCCAAGCTGCTGGAGCAGATCGCCGAGCAGCAGGCCCAGCTGGCGCAGCAGCGGGCGCATATCGCGCAGTACCGCAGCCAGGTCGATGAGCTGGAGCTGCTGCAGGGCCAGGAGCGGCAGGCCGTGGCCGAGCCGCCCGACCAGGCCTGGCGCGCCGGGCTGGCGGCGGCCCGCGCCCGCCTGGCCGAGCTGGAGCAGCTGGCCCAGGCCCAGGCCGCCGATGCGGCACGCCTGGCCGGCATGCAGGCCCAGCGCGAGCTGCTGGCCCATGCGCTGCAGCGCCACGACGAGCTGCATGCCCAGCTCGCCCAGCGCCAGGAGGCGGTGCGCGGCGCCGAGGCGGCCCACCAGGCGGCATTGCAGCGCCACACCCAGGCCAGCGGCCAGCTCGCGCAGGCCGAGCGGCAGCGCGCCGCAGCCCTGGCCACCCGCCAGCAGGCCGAGGCCGTGCGCGAGCGCGCCGAGCTGCAGGGCCGCGTCGCCCAGGCCGCTGCCGACAGCGCGCGCCTGCAGGCGGCGCATGCCCAGGCGCAGGATCTGCTGCAAAAAATGCAGCAGATCGCGCATGAGCTGTCTGCGCTGCAGCTCAGAAAGGCCGATGCGCAGCAGCTGCGCAAGCTGGAAGACGCGGTGCTGCAGGCCCGCCTGCGGCGCGATGCCACCGCCACGCAGCTCGAGTTCGTGCTGCCCGCCGGTCAAGTGCTGCCCTGGCGCAGCGCGGATGCCCAAGGCCAGTGGAGCGAGCCGGGCCGGCAGTGGCTCACCCGCGCCACCACGCTGCAGCTGCCCGGCGGCGGCGAGCTCACCATCACCCCCGGCGGCCAGGGCGTGGATGACGCCGCGCAGCAGCTCGCCCAGGCCGAAGCCAGCCTGCGCGCGGCCTTGCGGCGCCATGGCGTGGCCAGCAGTGCCGAGGCGCTGCAGCGCTGGGAGCAGCGCCAGGCGCTCGAAGCCGAGCAGCAGCAGGCCCAGGCGGTGCTGGCCGCGCATGCGCCGCAGGGCGCAGAGGCGCTGGCCATCGAGCTGGCGCATGCCCAGGCCCGGCACCAGGAGCTGCAGCGGCAATGGCAGGCGCTGCCCGTGCTGGCCGCTGCCGGCCTGCCCGACTGGCGCGCCGCCCAGGCCCTGCTGGCCGAGGCGCAGCAGGCGCTGGAGCAGGCGCAGCAGGCGCGCGAGCAGGCCGAGCGCGAACGCGTGCTGGCCGAGCAGCACTGGCGCAATGCCGAAGCCGAAGCGGCGCTGGCGCGCGCGCAGCTGGACGATCCCGCCGCGCGCGAGCGCCATGCCCACACCCAGCGCGAAGCCGCGCTGCTGCAGGCCGCGCAGGCCGAGCTGCAGCAGCACATGGCCCGCCAGGCCGCGGCGGCGCAGCCCGGCGAGGCGGGCTTCGTGCAGCAGGACATCGAGCGCCTGGCGCGCAGCATCGCCGCGCACGAGCAGCAGCAGCGCGAGCGCCAGGCGCGCATCGCCCAACTGCGCGCCGCGCTGGAGGCCATGGGCGCGCAGGGCCTGGAGGAAGCCAGCGCCCAGCTCGAAGGCGTGATCGCCTCGGCGCAGCGCCGCGCCGGAGAGATGGCGCGGCGCGCGCAGGCGCTGCACACGCTGGTGGCGCGCCTGCAGGCCAAGCGCGCCGCGGCGCTGCGGCGCCTGCAGGCACCGCTCGAAGCGCGCCTGCAGCACTATCTGCAGCTGCTGCTGCCCGGCGGCCGCATCGCCCTGAGCGAGCAGCTGGTGCCGCAGCTGGTGCAGGCGCCGCCCGGCAGCGGCGCCGATGCGGCCCGGCTGGCGGGCGAGCTTGCCGGGCTGAGCTATGGCACCCAGGAGCAGCTGGGCATACTGAGCCGGCTGGCCTATGCCGACCTGCTGCAGGGCGCCGGCCATCCCACGCTGCTGATGTTCGACGACGCGCTGGTGCACAGCGACGGGCAGCGCCTGGCGCAGATGAAGCGCGTGCTCTACGATGCCGCCACCCGCCACCAGCTATTGCTCTTCACCTGCCACCCCGAGTGGTGGAGCGACATGGGCGTGCCGCTGCGCACGCTGGACGAGAAAGGAATGCCATGAACCCGATGAGCCAGGCCATGTGCCGGGCGCTGCTGGCCGGCGCCGCGCTGCTGCTCGCGGCCTGCGGCGACCGGCAGCACAGCGGCCCGGCGCCAGCCGCGCCGGCAAAGGTGCAGCCCGGCCAATGGCTGATCACCACCGAGATGGCCGGCTCGCTGGGACAACAGTCGCTGGCCGGCATGGAGAAGGTGCTTGGCGAGTTGACGCCCGAGCAGCGCAAGGCGGCGCACATGGAGAATGCCCGCATCGAGGGCGGCAAGCTGCTGCAGGAGGTGTGCATCACCCCCGAGATGGCGGGCAAGACGCTGCAGTCCATCGTCGATTCGCAGATCAAGAATATGCCCGGCTGCTCCACGCCCGAGATCCATACCGACGGCAACCAGGAAAGCCTGGTGCTGGCCTGCGGCGACGGCCAGTTCAAGCTGTCGCTGCAGGCTGAATATGCTTCGCCGACCGAGAATACGGTGCAGTCCAGCATGGCGACCCCAGGCGGTAGCATCGATTCCACGGTGGTGAGCAAGCGTATCGGCGACTGTTGAAGGTACAAGAGGCCGGCTTCACCGGAACTCGGCCTGCTTATAGAATCCAAGCGTTATGAAAGCGCAACGCATCACCGTTTCCATGGAGGACCGTTCGAGGGGCTACGAGGCCACTCCGGATCGCGTCCGCCTGGCCGATCTGGCGCGTTTCACCGAGGATGTGCAGGCCCTTCTCAAGGGCGATGCCAAGGAGGTCGATCCGCAGCAGCTGGATGTCGCCATCCGGCACGGATCCTTGGTGCTGGAAACAGAGCCGCTGCATGCGCCGAAGCTGTTTGCCGACCTGGTCTTGCTGCAGCGCCTGGATATCATGGACCAGCGGATCGACGGCAGGCGGCGCGAAGTGATCCAGAAATGGCAAAGGCTGGCGCATGGCTCCAGAGATACGCATTTCAGCATCGGTGCGGGCTTTCTTTCCAGGCCGATCGTCATCTCCACCGAGAGCGACTTCCGCAGTGACGATGCCGACCAGTGGGTGCAGGTCGAGCGCTATATCCGCGGCGAGATCCAGAACCTGGGCGGTAGCACCAAGGCCAACGCACATGTACGCCTGCCCGATGGCAACTTGCTGAAGGTCGATGCCGACAAGGTCGTGCTGCGCGAAGATACCAGCAACCGGCTCTACAAGCCCGCCATGCTCAGGATCAGGGCGGAATACAACGTGATCACCCGGGAACTCAGAAACGCCAGTCTCATCAGCTTCGTGGAGCACTCCAGCAAGATCGATGAGGCGGAACTCAAGCGCATGACGCAACGGGGGCAGGCGGCGTGGAGGGATGTCGACAGCGCCACGGCCTGGGTGGATGAGTTGCGTGGAGGCGCGCATTGAACAGCGTATTGCTCGATACGAGCTTTCTGATCACATTGGCCGATCCGGCACGCCATCACCACGGTACCGCGATCTGGTATTTCCGGGAACTGGTGCACCGCCAAATACCGATTTACCTGTCGACCATTGCGATTTCGGAGTTCCAGGTCAAGCAGTCGGTCAATGATTTGCCTCTGCGCAACATGATCGTCCTGCCCTTCAACATCGACCATGCGATGAGCTGCGGGGTGCTGGTGGGCCGGTTTCCCAAGGATGCCGGCGACGACCGCGTCAGGGTAAAGGATGACCTGAAGCTGATCGCCCAGACGGAATGCGAAGGCATCACGCATCTATTGAGTGAAGACCAGAACAGTCTGGTGAAATACCTGGCGCGGGCCAAAGGCGAGGGGCATCAGGTGGCCGTGCCCATCTTGCTGGTTGGCGGCCCGGACGCATCATGGTTCGAGAACGGGCAGTGGCGCCTGCCGCAGGCGCCTTGATCCATTGCCATAATGCCTGCATCCACATCATGCAGGAACGACGCCGTGGCCGCTGCCACCACCACCTACACCATCAGCGAGCTTGCGCAGGAGTTCGATCTCACCACGCGGGCCATCCGGTTCTACGAGGACATGGGCCTGCTGCTGCCCGAGCGCGGCGGCGCGGGCGGGCGCCAGCGCATCTACAGCGGCAAGGACCGCACGCGCCTCAGGCTCACGCTGCGCGCCAAGCGCCTCGGGCTGTCGCTGGCCGAGGCCAAGGAGATCATCGACCTCTACGACTCCCCGCGCGACAGCGGCGTGCAATTGCGGCGCTTTCTGGAGGTGCTGGCCACGCACCGCGCCCGCATCGAGGCGCAGTTGGCAGATTTGCAGGCCAATTTGGCAGAAATTGAAGAGCATGAACGCGAGGCCGCGGCCCTGCTGCACAAGCCGCGCAAGCCGACTTGATTTATAGTTGACGTTGACGTCAACGTAAATTCCCTGCCATGACCCACTCGTCCAGCCCGGAGCCCGCCGATTTCGCGCAGCGCGTGCGCGACAGCTTTGCCCGCCAGGGCGCGATGCAGACGCTGGGCGCGCGCCTGGTGCGGCTGGAGCCGGGCGCGGTGGACATCGAGCTGGACTGGGCCCCCGGGCTGACGCAGCAGCACGGCTTCCTGCATGCCGGCATGGTGTCCACCGCGCTCGACTCGGCCTGCGGCTACGCGGCGCTCACGCAGATGGCGCCGGAGGCGGCGGTGCTGAGCATCGAGTTCAAGGTCAACCTGATGGCGGTGGCCAGGGGGCAGCGCTTTCGCATGGAGGGGCGCGTGCTCAAGGCCGGGCGCAGCGTGAGCTTTGCCGAGGGCCGGGCCTTTGCGATCGACGCGGGCAATGAGAAACTGATCGCCACCATGTCGTGCACGCTGATGGCCGTCACCGGCCGCGCCGGCATCCAACACTGATTCTTTGTTTTTGCACAGGAGACACCCATGAGTTCCATGCTTCCAGGCCTGAATTTCCAGCTCGGCGACGACATCGATGCGCTGCGCGACGCCGTCCACGCCTTTGCGCAGGAGGAGATCGCGCCGCGCGCCGCGCAGGTCGACCGCGACGACCAGTTCCCGATGGACCTGTGGCCCAAGCTCGGCGAGCTGGGCGTGCTGGGCATCACCGTGCCCGAGCAGTACGGCGGCGCCGACATGGGCTACCTGGCGCACATGGTGGCGATGGAGGAGATCTCGCGCGCCAGCGCCTCGATCGGCCTGTCCTACGGCGCGCACAGCAACCTGTGCGTGAACCAGATCAACCGCAACGGCAGCGAGGCGCAAAAGGCCAAGTACCTGCCCAAGCTGATCAGCGGCGAGCACGTGGGCGCGCTGGCCATGAGCGAGCCGGGCGCGGGCTCGGACGTGATCAGCATGAAGCTCAAGGCAGAGGACAAGGGCGGCTGCTACCTGCTCAACGGCTCCAAGATGTGGATCACCAACGGCCCCGACGCCGACACCCTGGTGGTCTACGCCAAGACCGAGCCCGAGCTGGGCGCGCGCGGCGTGACGGCCTTCCTGATCGAGAAGGGCATGCCGGGCTTCTCGATCGCGCAGAAGCTCGACAAGCTGGGCATGCGCGGCAGCCACACCGGCGAGCTGGTGTTCAACAACGTCGAGGTGCCGGCCGAGAACGTGCTGGGCGGCCTGAACATGGGCGCCAAGGTGCTGATGAGCGGCCTCGACTACGAGCGCGCGGTGCTCACCGGCGGGCCGCTCGGGATCATGCAGTCGGTGATGGACAACGTGGTGCCCTACATCCACGACCGCAAGCAATTCGGCCAGAGCATCGGCGAGTTCCAGCTCATCCAGGGCAAGGTGGCCGACATGTACACCGTGCTGCAGGCGGGCCGCTCGTTCGCCTACACCGTGGCCAAGAACCTCGACCTGCTGGGCAAGGACCACGTGCGCCAGGTGCGCAAGGATTGCGCCAGCGTCATCCTGTGGTGCGCCGAGAAGGCTACCTGGATGGCCGGAGAGGGTATTCAGATTTATGGCGGCAACGGCTACATCAACGAGTATCCTCTCGGCCGGTTGTGGCGCGATGCCAAGCTCTACGAAATCGGCGCCGGCACCAGCGAGATCCGCCGCATGCTGATCGGCCGCGAGCTGTTTGCTGAGACCTGCTGATCCCTGCGCTGCGCCATGCCCCGTGTTCCAGTATTCAATTTTTTAGGAAACGCATGACGACGACATCCATCGAAGAGCTCTTTGTCCACAACCGCGAATGGGCGGAAAGCGTGGAACGCGAGCGTCCCGGCTTCTTCACCGGGCTGATGGCGCAGCAAAATCCCAAGTACATGTGGATCGGCTGCTCCGACAGCCGCGTTCCCGCCAACCAGATCACCGGGCTGGAGCCGGGCGAGGTCTTCGTGCACCGCAATATCGCCAACGTGGTGGTGCCCAGCGACCTGAACTGCCTCTCGACCATCCAGTACGCGATCGACCAGCTGCAGGTCGAGCACCTGATGGTGGTGGGCCACTACGGCTGCGGCGGCGTGCTGGCCGCGCTGGAGGATGCGCGCGTGGGCCTGGCCGACAACTGGATCCGCCATGTGAAGGATGTGCGCGACAAGCACAGCGCGCTGCTGCAGGGCCTGTCGCCGCAGTGGCGCCTGGATGCGCTGTGCGAGCTCAACGCCATCGAGCAGGTGATGAACGTGGCGCAGAGCACCGTGATGCAGGACGCCTGGGCGCGCGGCCAGAGGGTGGTGCTGCACGGCTGGTGCTACAGCCTCAAGAACGGCCTGATCACCAACCTGCAGATGACCGTGCCCGACGTCGGCGGCCTGGCCGAAGTGCGCCGCCGCGCGGTCGAGCTGGTCGCCACGCGCGAACGCGGCTAGCCACAGGCTATGCAAAACCATAGCTGCTAACGATTGATACATAAGAGTTTCAGTATCAAAAGTATTTGAAACTATTGCATATCAAGCGCTGGCAGCTCTTATTTTTTATTTCAGGAGACCTCGCATGCAAGACCCCGTCGTCATCGTCAGCGCCGCCCGCACGCCTATGGGCGCCTTCATGGGCGATTTTGCCGAGCTGTCGGCCAACGACCTGGGCGGCGCGGCCATCCAGGCCGCCGTCGAGCGCGCCGGCATCGCGCCCGAGAAGGTCGAGGAAGTGCTGTTCGGCAACTGCCTGATGGCCGGCCAGGGCCAGGCCCCGGCGCGCCAGGCGGTGTTCAAGGGCGGCCTGCCCAGGAGCTGCGGCGCGGTCACGCTCAGCAAGATGTGCGGCGCCGGCATGGAGGCCACCATCCTCGCGCACGACCAGCTCGTCGCCGGCAGCCGCGAGGTGATGGTCGCGGGCGGCATGGAGAGCATGACCAACGCCCCCTACCTGCTCAAGAAGGGCCGCGGCGGCTACCGCATGGGCCACGACAAGGTGTTCGACCACATGATGCTCGACGGCCTGGAAGACGCCTACGAGCCCGGCCGCAGCATGGGCACCTTCGGCGAGGACTGCGCCGCCAAGTACCACTTCACCCGCGAGCAGCAGGACGCCTTCGCCATCGCCAGCGTGCAGCGCGCGCAGGCGGCCACCCAGTCCGGCGCCTTCCAGGCCGAGATCGCGCCGGTCACCGTCAAGACCCGCAAGGGCGAGGTGGTGGTGAGCGAAGACGAGGGCCCGTTGAAGGCGCGGCTCGACAAGATCGCCGCGCTCAAGCCCGCGTTCAAGAAGGACGGCACCATCACCGCCGCGTCCAGCTCCAGCATCAACGACGGCGCGGCCGCGCTGGTGCTGATGCGCGCCTCCACCGCCAAGGCGCTGGGCTGCGCGCCGCTGGCCCGCATCGTCGGCCATGCCACGCATGCGCAGGAGCCCGAGTGGTTCAGCACCGCGCCGGTGGGCGCCACCGAAAAGCTGCTCAGGAAGATCGGCTGGAGCGTGGCCGACGTCGATCTGTGGGAGATCAACGAAGCCTTTGCGGTGGTACCGATGGCGCTGATGCACGAGCTGTCCATCCCGCACGAGCAGGTCAACGTCAACGGCGGCGCCTGCGCGCTGGGCCACCCCATCGGTGCCAGCGGCGCGCGTATCATGGTCACCTTGCTGCATGCGCTGAAGGCGCGCGGCAAGAAGCGCGGCCTGGCGACGCTGTGCATCGGCGGTGGCGAAGCGACCGCGATGGCGGTGGAGATGCTCTGACAGCCCAGGCTGCGAACCTTTTACCAGGGGAGCCAAGCATGAGCGCTGAGATCCAGGACGATGATGCACTGCCCGGGCCGCTGGATGCGGCCCAGGCCCAGGCCTTCTGGCGCGAGTTCAGCGGCCGCGAGGCCGAGCTGGCGGCGCTGGCGCCGCAGCAGTTCGTGGAGCAGGCCAATGCGCTGCTCGAGCAGCATGCGCCCGGGCTGGGCGTGGAGCTGGAGCAGGCTGCCGACGGCGGCCTGCCGCTGCTGGTCATCACCGCGCACGGCAGTCTCGAGCTGTTCGAGCACGTGCAGGCGCTGGTGCGGCATGCGCCGCCGCTGCCGCGCTGGCGGCTGCAGGCCTTTCGCAGCCGCGCGCTGGGCAGCGACTTCTCCATGGGCATGGACGGCTTCAGCCTGGCCTGCTCCGACGTGCTGGTGGCGCACTACGACGCCGGCGGCACCGTGGGGCTGGAGCTGTCGTTCGAGAAGATCATCCCGCCCGACCTGATCGAGCACGCGCGGCACATGAGCTTCATCATGCTCGACCATGTGCTCGGCGAATGGGATTTCGCGGTGCGCGTGGGGCCGGTGGAATTCGTCGACGCCTTCTGCGACGAGGTTGCGGGCGCCGAGCCGCTGTCGGTGTTTCCGGCCATCTTCGACGCCTTCGTGCGCGAGCAGCTCGGGCGCAGCTACCAGTTCCCGCCGGCCGACGACGATTCGTGGACCATGTTCGAAGTGCGCCGGCACGACGCCGCAGCCGCTGCCGCGCCCGATCTGCTGAGCCTGCGCGCCTCGGCCAACGCGCTCGCCACCCGGGCCGACCTGCCGTACTTCCTCGAATGGCGCCTGCCGTTCGACAGCCAGCAGCAGCTCGACCAGGCGCGCGCCGCGCACGAGGCCCTGCAGGCCGAGCTGGAGCGCCTGCACACCGGCCTGCTGGCCTTCACCCGTGTCGAAGGCATGGGCAGCCGCGTGGCCGGCTTCTACGTCGAAGACGCGGCCGCCGCCACCCGGCTCGCGCACCAGCTGGCCGCGCGCCATGCGCCGGGGCTGGACGAAGACATCTCCACCATGTTCGACCCGGCGTGGCAGGAATACCTGGCGCTGTACAGCGCCGTGCGCCCCGGCGCGCGCGCCGCCGAAGACGACGACAGCGAGGACGCCGAATGATCACCACGCTCGCGCAGCTGCGCAGCCTCTATGCCCAGCCCGCCGAGCGGGCGCTGCGCAAGCAATTGCCCGCGCTCGATGCGCACTGCCGGCGCTTCGTCGCGCTGGCGCCGCTGTGCCTGATCGCCTCCGGCGGCACCGATGGCGCGCTGCTCGACGTATCGCCGCGCGGCGGGCCGCCGGGTTTCGTCAAGGTGCTGGACGAAGGCACGCTGCTGCTGCCCGATGCCGGCGGCAACAACCGGCTCGACACGCTCAGCAACCTGCTCGCCGACCCGCGCGCGGCGCTGCTGTTCTTGATCCCTGGCGTTGACGAAACCCTGCGCGTCAACGGCAGCGCGCGGCTGCGCGACGAGCCCGAATTCCTGCAGCGCTTCGCCGGCGAGCGCCAGGCGCCGAAGCTGGTGATCGAGCTGCAGGTGCGCGAAGCCTATCTGCACTGCGCCAAGGCGCTGATGCGCTCGCGCCTGTGGAGCCCCGAGGCCATCCAGCCGCGCGCAGTGCTGCCCTCGCTCAACCGCATGATCCACGACCAGATCGGCGTCCAGGCCGAACCCGAGGCCCAGGCCGACATGCTGCGGCGCTACCGCGCGCAGATCGAGCAGGAACAAGGCACGCAGGAGCCCTGAGCCCATGCGCGGCCCGCGCTCGCGCCCGGCGCCCTGGGCCACCGCGGCCATGGCGCGGCTGCTGTGGCGGCTGGCGGCGCTGCTGGCGCTGATCTGCGCCATCACCTTGCTCGCCAGCGGCGTGCTGATCGAAAACGCCTTGCGCGGCGCCCAGCGCGAGGCCTTCACCGCCCGCTTCGAGCTGGCGGCGCAGCGCGCCGCCAGCGCCGCCGAGAACGCGCTCGCCCTGGGGGTGCCGCTGGCGCCCGACACGCCGCTGGCCGGCCTGCTCGCGCGCGAAGCGGTGCTGGAGCCCGCGCTGCGCAGCTTTGCCATCGTCTCGGCCCAGGGTGATGTGCTGCTGGCTGCGCCCTTGCCCCATGCCGAGCCCCCCGCGTCCTCCGCGCCCGGTGGCGCCCTGGCCCGCGTGCCCATCCGCAACGACCTGGGCCAGGCCGTGGCCTGGGCGCGGCTGCGCTATGACGACGCCGGCCTGCGCGCCGCCTGGCAGCGGCTGCGCCATGCCATGCAGCTGGCCACCTGGCCCGCGCTCGCGCTGGTGTGCGGTGCCGTCGCGCTGCTGTGCGCGGCCCTGGTGGCGGGCCTGCGCCGCCGGCCGCAGCCGCTGCGCTGGCCCGGCGGCGAGCGCGCCTTGCTCGCCGGCGCGGCCGCTGTGCTGCTGGTGGCCGCGCTGGCCTGGATGGGCTGGCAGGCCGGCCGCGCCGGGCAGGCCAGCATCCAGCCCGACCAGATGGCCAAGGCCGGCGCGCTGGCGCGCTCCAGCGCCGCGCTCATCGCCCGCGCGCTGCAAGTGGGCGTGCCCGCCGATGCGCTGGTGGGCGTGGATGCGCACGCCGCCGCGCTGCGCGAACGCAGCCCCGAGATCGCGGCGCTGGCCTGGCTGGCGCCGGACGGCCGCCTGCTCGCCGGCCGGCTGCCCGGGCCGGGGCAGCCCGTGGTGTCGGCGCCGGTGGCGCTGGCCGCCGCACCTGCCGCCGCACTCGCCGCCGCACCCGTCGGCACCCTGGTGCTGGCGCTGGACACCGGCGTGCTCGCGCGCCAGCTGCGCTCCATGCTGCTGGACATGGCCTTTGCCGGCGCCATCTGCCTGCTCATGGCGCTGGAGCTGCTGGCACTGGGCCTGGGCACGCGCGGCGCGCGGGCGCTGGCGGTGGCCGACGCGCGCCGCAGCCGCCTGGCGCATGCGGCGCGCGTGCCCTGGCGCAGCGCTGGCGCCGCCGCGGTGCGTCCGGCGCTGTTCCTGTTCATGCTGGCCGAGGAATTCACCCGGCCCTTCCTGCCCACCTGGGCGCGCTCGCTCGCGCCCGCCGATGCGGCGCTGTCGCCCACGCTGCTCGCCAGCCTGCCGCTGGTGCTCTTCCTGGCCGTCGTGGCCCTGCTGCAATGGCCGCTGGCCGCATGCTCCGAGCGCTTCGGGCGCCGCCGCGGCTTCGTGCTGGGCGCGCTGCTGGGCGCCTCGGGCCTGGCACTGGCGGCCGCGCTGCCCAGCTATGCCGCGCTGCTGGCCGCGCGCCTGCTGGGGGCGGCCGGCTTCGCCATGGTTTTCGTCTCGGCGCAGGGCGCGGTCATCGACGGCTCGGGCAGCCACGACCGCGCGCGCAGCCTGGCGCAGTTCGTGCGGGCCATCCTGGTGGCCGGCCTGTGCGGCCCGCCGCTGGGCGGCATGGTGGCCGAGCGCTGGGGCGTGCCCGCCGCCTGGGCGCTGGCCGCCGTGGTGGCGCTGCTGGCGGCGGCGGTGGCGCGCGC
>NZ_JBMDII010000043.1:0-43468 GCF_057808605.1 Comamonas sp. FG99 | reverse complement strand
AAAGCGCCCCTCTCGGAGGGGCAGCGACCCAACGCAGTGGGGAGCGTGGGGTGCCATTTTTATACATTCGGCCGCGCCCGCACCAGCCACTGCAGCACCGCGACCAGGGCCACGGCCGCCGCCACGTCGAGGATGTGGTGCTGGTGCACCAGCATGGTCGAGGCGCAGATGGCCATGCCCCACAGCGCGATCAGCGCGCAGCGCAGCGGCCGGCCGTGGCGCCGCTGCGCGGCGTACAGCGCCAGGCCCGTGGCCACGGTGTAGACGATGTGCAGCGAGGGCAGCAGGTTGTGCGGCGCATCCAGCGCGAACATCCAGCCGAAGATACTGCGATAGGGCTCGGCCTCGGGCAGCACGCGCGCGAAGGCCAGGTTGGCCGGGAACAGCGCGAACACCAGGCCGCACAGCACGGTGGCCAGCACCTGGCGCCGGCCCAGCACATCGATGTCCTCGGGGTCCACCAGCCAGATCGGCAGCAGGATGAAGATGAAGAACGAGAAATAGACCCAGATGAACTCGGGCACCAGCGGGATCTGCGCGTCCCAGGGCGTGATGAAGTCATAGCGCCGCGCCTGGCGCGCGGCCAGCCAGTTGCTGGCCGGATAGATCGCATAGAAGACCGCCAGCGTGCACAGCGCCCAAAAGCGCAGGCCGCGACGCCGGGCTGCGGTGGGTGGCATGCGGCGCTCCCCGGCGGCGGATCAGCGGGCCGCCGGCGCGGCCGCCAGCACCCACTCGGCCATGCGCCGCGCATCGCCCTCGGCGATCTGCGGATGGCGCGGCATGACGATGCGGCCCCAGTCGCCCACGCTGCCGTTGCGGATCTTGCCGGCGAGCAATTCCACCGCATCGGCGCGGTTGGCGTGGCGCGCGGCGATCTCCTGAAAGCTCGGCCCCACGGCCTGGCGCGCCGCCGCATGGCAGCGCATGCAGTCGCTGGCCTCGGCCAGGGCCTTGCCGGCGGCCAGCTCGGGGCGGGCGGCGACCGCCGCATCCACCGGATCGGGGCGCAGGATGAGGCGGCCGATGTTGAGCATGCCCAGCACCACCGCCAACAGCACCAGCGCTATCAGCCACAGCAGCCAGCGCGGCCGCGCCGGCGGCGTCTCGTCGTCCAGCCCGGCCATCAGTGGCGGAAGTGGCGCACGCCGGTGAAGACCATGGCCACGCCGCGCTCGTTGGCGGCGTCAATGACTTCCTGGTCGCGCATGGAGCCGCCGGGCTGGGCCACGCAGCTGGCGCCGGCGTCGACCACCACGTCCAGGCCGTCGCGGAAGGGGAAGAAGGCATCGCTGGCCACGACCGTGCCCTGCAGGCTGAGCTTGGCGGCCTCGGCCTTGATGCTGGCGATGCGCGCCGAATCGAGGCGGCTCATCTGGCCCGCGCCCACGCCCATGGTCATGCCGTTCTTGCAGAAGACGATGGCATTGCTCTTGACGTACTTGGCGACCTTCCAGGCGAACAGCAGGTCTTGCAGTTCCTCGGGAGTGGGTTGCTTCACGGTGACGACCTTGAGCTCGGCCAGGGCCAGCTCATGGTTGTCGGCGGTCTGCAGCAGCAGGCCCGAGCCCACGCGCTTGGCATCCATGGCATTGCGGCCCTGCTCCCAGGCGCGCTCACCACCCTGGGGAAGAGCAATCTTCATCAGGCGCACATTGACCTTGGGCTTGAAGATTTCCAGCGCCTCGGGCGTGAAGTCGGGGGCCATCAGCACTTCGACGAACTGCTTGACCACGGCCTCGGCCGCGGCCTTGTCCACCGTGCGGTTGAAGGCGATGATGCCGCCAAAGGCGCTGGTGGGATCGGTCTGGAAGGCCTTGGCATAGGCTTCGTACGCATCCTTGCCCACGGCCACGCCGCAGGGGTTGGCGTGCTTGACGATCACGCAGGCCGGCTGCTCGAAGCTCTTGACGCATTCCCAGGCCGCGTCGGCGTCGGCGATGTTGTTGTAGCTCAGCTCCTTGCCTTGCAACTGCTCGCCGGTGACCAGGGAGCCCGGTGCCGGGTACAGGTCGCGGTACAGCGCGGCCTGCTGGTGGCTGTTTTCGCCGTAGCGCAGGTCCTGCACCTTGGTGAAGTGGCCGTTGCTCTGGCCGGGGAAGGGGCTGCGCTCGGGCACGTAGGTTTCGGACAGCTTCTCGTCCTCGAACTTCACGCTGGACAGGTAGTCGCTGATGGCGCCGTCGTACTGGGCGATGCGGTTGAACGCGGCCACCGACAGTGCGAAGCGCAGCTGGCCGGAGAGCTTGCCGGCGCTCTTGAGCTCGGCCAGCACGGCCGCGTACTGGTCGGCGGCGGTGACCACGCCCACATCCTGCCAGTTCTTGGCGGCCGAGCGCACCATGGCCGGGCCGCCGATGTCGATGTTCTCGATCGCGTCGGCCAGCGTGCAGCCGGCCTTGGCCACCGTGGCCTCGAAGGGGTAGAGGTTCACCACCAGCAGGTCGATGGTGTCAATGCCGTGCTCCTTGAGGGCCGCCATGTGCTCGGGCACATCGCGGCGCGCCAGCAGGCCGCCGTGCACCTTGGGGTGCAGGGTCTTGACGCGGCCGTCCAGCATCTCGGGGAAGCCGGTGAGCTCGGCCACCTCGGTCACCGGCAGGCCGGCCTCGGCCAGCAGCTTGGCGGTGCCGCCGGTGGACAGCAGGCGCACGCCCAGCGCGTGCAGGCTTTGCGCGAACTCGACAATGCCGGTCTTGTCGGAGACGGAGATCAGTGCGTTCATGAGACTCTCTTCAATGTAAAAACTGGCTCTGGCGCTTACCTGTCATTTGGTAGCAGCTATCAATATCGTAGTTTCCGGGTTCACAGCAGCTTGTGCTCGACCAGCTTCTTGCGCAGGGTGTTGCGGTTCAGCCCCAGCCATTCGGCCGCGCGCGACTGGTTGTGGTCGGCCTGGCTCATCACCACCTCCAGCATCGGCCGCTCCACCATGCGCACCACCATTTCGTAGACGCGGTCCGGCATCTCGCCATCGAGATCGCGGAAATACGTCTGCAGGCTCTCGCGCACGGATTGTTCAATCGTTGTTGTCTTGCTCATACCCATTCACTCGTCGTTGTATGTGCAGCCGGCACCCCCTCGCCGGCTGCCGGCGCGCCGGCGGCGGGCAGGCGGTCCATCTGCGCGGCCAGCGCATCCAGATAATCGGCCACCGCCTGCCATTGCGCAGCGCTGTCTTCAATCCCATTCATCGCACGCCGGAAGGCGTCTCCCCCGGGCAGGCCCTGCACATACCAGGCGATGTGCTTGCGCGCCGAACGCACGCCGGTGCTCTCGCCATACAGCGCATAGTGGTCCTGCAGGTGCGCCAGCAGCAGCCGGCGCAGCTCGGCCACCAGCGGCGGTGCCAGGTGCTCGCCGGTCTGCAGGAAATGCACGATCTCGCGGAAGATCCACGGCCGCCCCTGCGCGGCGCGGCCCACCATCACCGCGTCGGCACCGGTATGGGCCAGCACCGCGCGCGCCTTCTCGGGGCTGGTGATGTCGCCATTGGCCACCACCGGCACGCGCACCGCGGCCTTGACGGCGGCGATCGTGTCGTATTCGGCAAAGCCCTTGTAGCCCTGCTCGCGCGTGCGCCCGTGCACGGTGAGCATCTGTATGCCCACCGCCTCGAAGCGGGTGGCCAGCGCCACCGCGTTCCGGTGCGCATCGCACCAGCCGGTGCGCATCTTCAGCGTGACCGGCACGCCATGCGGCGCACAGGCTGCGACCACCGCCTGCGCGATCTCCACGGCCAGCGCCTCGTTCTGCATCAGCGCCGAGCCGGCCCATTTGTTGCAGACCTTCTTGGCCGGGCAGCCCATGTTGATGTCGATGATCTGCGCGCCGCGATCCAGGTTGTAGCGCGCGGCGTCGGCCATCATCTCGGCATCGGTGCCGGCGATCTGCACCGCGATCGGTCCCGGCTCGCCGTCGTGGTTGGCGCGGCGGCTGGTCTTGAGGCTGGCCCACAGGTCCGGGCGCGAGGTCACCATCTCGCTGACCGCATAGCCCGCCCCCAGCGCCTTGCACAGCTGGCGAAAGGGCCGGTCGGTCACGCCCGCCATGGGGGCGGCGAAGACCTGGTTGGCCAAGGTATAGGGACCGATGCGCACGGACATGCAAGCAGAAAAGCTGCGCTTCACGCGAAGCGCGGTGCCGGGGTAGTCAGGGAGTTAGGAGGCGAAGGCAGCGATTGTACCTGCTTAAAAAAGCGGCACGGGAAAACTGCGTCGCCAGCCCGGAATCAGCGCGGCAGTTGGCGACGCTGCGCCATGTGGCGCAGGTAGGCGATCAGGTCGTCGAGCGCGGCCTCGCTGAGCTGCTCGGTGCTGAAGGCCGGCATCACCTGCGCGGGCCAGCGCCGCACGCTGGCGGTGTTGCGCACCAGCTGGCGCAGCGCCTGGGGCTGGAAATACTCCACCGGGCTCATCGGCCGGTTCAGGTCCGGCCCCATGGTGGCGCCGCCCGCGCCGTTCATCGTGTGGCAGGCCATGCACTGCACGATGAAGACCGCCTGGCCGCGCCGCGCCGGGTCGCTCGCCGGCAGCCCGGCGGCCACCGTGATCTCGGGCCAGCGGCGCTCGGGCGCCTCGCGCACATGCAGCCGCGCCACCGCATACGGCCACTGCTCGCTGCTCACACCCTGGTCCACCGGCCAGACGATGTACAGCGGCCCCGCGCCATGCGGGCGGTCGGGCAGCACCGGCCAGGGCGCGTCCTTGGCCTCGATCGCCAGCCAGGGCTGCGCCCGCCCGGGCCCCTGCTGCAGCGCCAGCGCGCCCGGCAGCTGCGCCACGAAGCCGTCGGTCGCCACCACCTCCAGCGTGTCGGCGGCGGTCAGGCCCAGCTCGCGCAGCACCACGGCCAGCGGCACCGCCCGGTAGCGCATGGCGCGGTGGTACGACACATCGCGCGGCACCTCGATGTCGCGCGCCTCGGGCAGGTGGGCCAGCGCCTCGCTGTCGAGCTGGCGCGTGCCGCCCGGGCCTTCGAGGGTGAGCGTGGCGGCCCGCAGGCCGCCACCGGTCAGCACACCGGCCAGCAAGCCTGCCAGTACACAAGCCAGGGCGGCGCCCCGGCGGGAAAAGCGAAATGCGATCATGGGGCGCTCCAAAGGCCAAGCCCCTACAACATACAAAAGGCATGCCGTCTCGGCAAGGGGGCTTTTGCCGGAATCCGCCGCGGGCGCCCCCTACACTCGCGCCATGGAAGCGTGGATTCAACAATTGCTGCAATGGCTGGCCCTGCCCCAGTTCGGCCTGTCCACCGTGTTCGTCGTCGCCCTGGTGTCGGCCACGCTGCTGCCGCTGGGCTCGGAGCCCGCGGTCATCGGCCTGCTCAAGCTCAACCCCGAGCTGTTCTGGCAGGCCATCGCCGTGGCCACCATCGGCAACACCATCGGCGGCGCGATCAGCTGGTGGATGGGCCTGGCCGCGCATAAGGGCTGGAGCCGGGCCCGCGCGCACCGCCAGCCTGGCGCACCGCCCAAGGCCCCACCCCAGGGCCCGCACCACGGCCAGTCGCGCCACCAGCGCCTGGCCCGCGTCTGGCTGCGCCGCTGGGGCGCCAAGGCCTGCCTGCTGAGCTGGCTGCCGGTGGTGGGCGATCCGCTGTGCGCGGTGGCCGGCTGGCTGCGGCTGCCGTTCTGGCCCTGCGTGCTCTACATGGGCGTGGGCAAGTTCCTGCGCTACCTGGCGATGACCAGCGCGGTGCTGTATGTCTGGCCGAGCGCAGCCTGAGAGTGTGCCTGCGATCCCGCAAATGCGGGATGGCGGCGGCGCGGCATTGCGCCAGAATGCAGCGATGTGCACCACGCCACTTCCCGTCCTGATGGTCGACGACGACCCGGCCATGCTCGCGCGGCTGGGCGAGGTGCTGGCCTCGATCGGCATCGCGCCGCAGCAGCTGCGCCACGCCCATTCGGTGGCGCAGTGCCGGGCCCTGGCGGCCCCGCCGGGCCAGGGGCCACAGCCGTTCGCGATGGCCCTGGTCGACCTGGGCCTGCCCGACGGCAGCGGCATCGAGCTGATCGCCTGGCTGCGCGCGCAAAGCGAGCAACTGCCCATCCTGGTGATCTCGGCCTGGAGCACCGAGGAGATGATCCTCGGCGCGCTGCGCACCGGCGCCAACGGCTATGTGCTCAAGGAGCGCGACGACCTGGAGATCGCGCTGTCGGTCAAGAGCGTGCTCAAGGGCGGCGCGCCCATAGACCCGTTCATCGCGCGGCGCATCCTCGACCTGGTGGGCCGGCCGGCCGGCGGCCATGCGGCGCCGGCGCACCCGCTGGCGCCCGCGCCCGATCCGGCGCTCAGCGCGGCGCTGAGCGAGCGCGAGCGGCAGATACTCGACCATGTTGCCGCGGGCATGAGCAATCGCGAGATTGCCGAGAGCCTGCACCTATCCCGATGGACCATCGATTCGCACATCCGGCATATCTACGACAAGCTGGCCGTGAGCTCGCGCACGCAGGCGGTGCGGCGCGCGCGCGAGCATGGCTTGCTGCGCTGATCTGCCTGGCCTGGCTCTGCCTGGCGCCGCCGGCCATGGCCCAGGCCGCGCCGTGGCCGGGCACGGCCGAGGCGGCGCGCTCGGGCTGGGATGCGCTCAAGCCGCCCGAGACCGGCTGGCTGCCGGTGTCGCTGCCCAACGACTGGAACCGGCAATGGCCCGGCCATGACGGCGTGGTCTGGTACCGCCTGCGCTGGGACATCGCCGGCGCGCCCCAGACCCAGGGGCTGTACATCCACTACCTCATCCAGGCCGGCGTCATCTCGGTCAACGGCGTGGAGCTGCAGCGCGACCCCAGCCTGGTCGAGCCGCTGTCGCGCACCTGGAACACGCCGCGCTTTGTGTTGCTGCCCGCGCCGCTGCTGCACGCCGGCAGCAACGAGCTGCTGATCCGCGTCAGCGGCTACTACGCCTACCAGCCCGCGCTGGGGCCGGTGGAGATCGGCCCGCCCGAGCGCATGCGCGCCGCCCAGCGCAGCAGCTACCTGGCGCGGCAAAGCCTGAACTGGCTGCACCTGGGCGTGGGCGCCACGCTGGGCTGCTTCTTCCTGGTGCTGTGGCTGATGCGCCGCCAGGAAAGCGCCTACGGCTGGTACGGCCTGCGGCAGGCCGCCTGGTGCGGCTTCACGGTCAACTTCATCAACACCAGCCCCTGGCCGTTTGGCCACACCGACACCTACTCGGCCGCCACCTCGGTGGCCTATGTGCTCTACCACGGCTGCAACGCGATGTTCGTGCTGCGCTTCATGGGCCGGCGCTGGCCGCGCCGCGAGGCGGCCCTGTGGCTGCTGATCGCGATCGCCGCCGCCGCGATGCTGCTCGCGCCCCACGAGCAGCTGCGCCTGATGCGCAACATACTCGCCTGGGCCTCGTCGGCCCTGCTGGCCACCACCGCCTGCGTATTCGTGTACCTGGCCTGGCACGGCGGCAACCTGGCGCAGCGCCTGCTGGCGCTGACCGCGCTGGCGGGCGCGCTGGCCATGGTGCACGACCTGCTGGTGTTCACCCGCATCGTCGACAACAACTTCTACCTCGCGTCCTACACCGAGCCGCTGGCCACCATCGGCATCGCGCTCACGCTGGCCTGGACGTTCGTCACCAACACCCGGCGCATCGAAAGCTTCAACGACGAGATGCACGCGAGCGTGGCCAAGGCCCGCGCCGAGCTGACCCTATCGCTGGTGCGCCAGCACGAGCTGGAGCTGCTGCATGCGCGCCTGGGCGAGCGCGTCAACCTCGCGCACGACCTGCACGACGGCCTGGGCGGCATGCTGATCGGCAACATCACCACGCTGGAGCGCGCGAGCGGCCCGCTGCCGCAGGAGCAGGTGCTGGACATGCTGCGCGGCATGCGCGACGACCTGCGCCTCATCATCGACACCGCCTCGGCGCAGCACTATGGCGAGCTGTCGCTGGCCGAGCTGCTGGCGCCGCTGCGCCACCGCATGAGCCGGCTGTTCGAGCTGCACGGCATCGACGCGCACTGGCAGGTCGCCAGCCTGGAAACGCTGAACCTGGGCACCACGCCCAGCCTGGATGTGCTGCGCATCCTGCAAGAGGCGCTGACCAATGTCTTCAAGCACAGCCAGGCCACGCGCGTGGACGTGGCGCTCACCCGCCAGGCGCGGCAGCTGCTGCTGCAGGTGCGCGACAACGGCGTGGGCCTGGCGCCCGGCGCGGCCAACGGCACCGGCCTGCGCAGCATGCAGGCCCGCGCCCAGCGCCTGGGCGCGCAGCTCGCGGTGGATTCGCAAGGCGCCTCGACCACGGTGACGCTGTGCATGCCCCTGCCGGAGGGGGCCGGGGCCACGGTGCCCGGCTGAACCGCTCAGCCGCGCACGAAGACTCCTTGGCGCTCGCCGTCGTAGAACTCCAGCCAGACGCTGGCGGCGCCATCGGCGAGCGTGAAGCTGGCCAGCGAAATGCTGTGCGGCGCCGCGCTTTCGTTGGCCGGCACGAAAGTGAACTGCTGGCCGCTCCAGTGGCTCAGCGGATAGGTCTGCCGCACCGGGCCGAGCGTGAGCTGCAGCGCATCGCCAACCACGTCCACCTGCAGCGGGCCGTAGTAGGCGTTGCCGTAGCTGCCGGCGTACTGCGCGAGCGGGCCGGCCGGCACCGCCGGCGAAGGGGGCTGCTTGCCCAGCAGCGATCCGGTCGGCGCCAGCAGCGGTGCGATCCTCTGGTTGTATTCCGCCCACCAGTCGCGCGAGATGCGGCCGCTCTCGGCCAGGTCCAGGAACTGGCGGCACAGGGTTTCGGGCACGCCGATGGGCATGCCGTTGGTGAGCGCGACGATGGCCACATCCAGCGCCGGCACCAGCATGAAGCAGGTGCCCGCGCCCAGCATGAAGGCGCCCGAGTGGCTGAAAAGGGCCAGCCCTGATTCGAGGGTGCCCACGTTGAAGCCATAGCCATAGCCGCCGCCCGGCGCCTGCGGCTGCCACATGGGCTGCAGCGCCGATGGCGCGATCAGGCTGGCGCCCTGCCAGCGGCCCTGGGCCTGCAGCAGCGCCAGCCAGCGCGCCATGTCGTTGACGCTGGAGCTGGCGCCGCCCGCGGGCGACTGCGGATCGGCATTGCGCGGCAGCCCGGGCCGCCAGCTGCCGTCGTCCGCGCGCACATGGCCGACGGCGCGGTTGGCCTGGGCCATGAATTCCGCATAGGCCGAGGTGGTGCGCGCCATGCCCAGCGGCGCATACAGGCTTTGCCGCGACAGCGTGGCCCAGTCGGCGCCCACGGCCTGCGCCACGCCGATGGCCCCGGCGGTAAAGCCTTCGTTGGTATAGGCATAGCTGGAGCGCAGCGGCTTGACCAGCAGCAGGCGCAGGCGCTCCAGCACCTCGCGCTGGCTGTAGCCCAGCTCTTCGAGCAGATCGCCCGCATGGTCGGGCAGGCCGCTGCGGTGGGCAAGGAGGTCGCCCACCGTCAGGTATTCGGTGCTGCCGGCGTCGCTCAGCGCAAACCAGGGCAGCAGCTCGCGCATGCGGCTGTCCCAGGATACGCGGCCTTCGCCCACCTGGCGCGCCACCACGGTGGCGCTCAGCGATTTGGAGACCGAGGCGAGCTGGAACACGGTGTCGGCATCCACCGCCTGGCTGCCGCCCGCCTGGCATACGCCCAGGCCCTGGGCGGCAATCGTCTGGCCGCCATGCACCACCGCCCAGGCGAGCCCAGGAACGCCGGTGGCCTGCAGCAGCGCGCGCGCCAGCGCGGGCAGCTGGTCTGCGGCGGACTGCACGCGGTTGCCGCCGCCGCTGCCGCCACAGCCTGGCAGCGCAGCGCCCATGGCGCCCAGCGCCCCCAGGGCGAGCGTGCGGCCCAGCATCTGGCGGCGGCTCCAGGCCGCCTGGGTGGCGAATGCCTGCCGCAGGGCGAGCTGGTGTTGGGGTTTCATGTCCATTCCCTCGTCTCGGTTGAAGATTGTTTTGCATCGGCAGCCGCGCGCTGCCCACCGGAATACGGCAGGTAGCGCGCCGGCAGCGCGGGCGCGCCACCCGCTATCGCCACCAGCTCGGTATGCAGCCATGGCTGGGCCTGGCCTTCGGATACCGCATAGGCGCCCACGTAAGAACCTGTTCACGATCGCTACGCTGCCGCGCCAGTGCATTTGCGGGATGGGATGCAAGGCGCGATACCGCAGCCATAGCCCAGCTATGGCGAGGATTCGCAACGCCGCAGACCGCCCGCAAATGCACTGGCCCTGCGGGTTGGGACGCAATCGGGCGATTGCTTCGCGCTGCGTCTTGCATGCACACCAGTGCATGCTGCGCCACATCGACTCGCACTCATCCCGATTGCGTCTGCAACGCGGCTGCGTAGCGATCGTGAACAGGTTCTTAGGCATCATGCGCGTGGTCTGGTAGACCTGCGGCTGCCACCCTGGCGGGGCCAGGAAGACGCTGCCGGCGCGCTTTTCGCTGTACACCGATGCGCCGAAGGTGGAGATGTTCCACAGCGTATCAACGTGGATGCCATAGTCGGCGTTGTGCCGGTCCGCGCCGGCCTGCCAGCCTTCGAGCTGCATGAAAGTGTTGTAGCTGCCGCGCCCGATCAGCTCGCTGTTGACCGTGCGGCCATACAGAAAGGCCAGCAGCAGCCCGCAATCCCGGGGCGCGAAGTTCTGCGCCACCTCCAGGTAGTAGCGGCCCGTGGTGTTGACCACCCCCGCATAATGCGAATTGCCTATGCTCTTGCGCCGGGGCAGGCCGGTGGCGGCAAACCAGTCGTCGAAGGCCTGCACGCTGGCGCCAGCGGGCAGGTCCGCATCGGCATGGATGGCCACCAGGTGCGCGCCCTGCAGCAGCAGTGTCAGGAATACCGCCGCCGCATCGGGCTGCCAGGCGCCCTGGCCATCGGTGAAGTGCCAGGCGCGGTAGCCCTCCAGCCGGTAGGCCGCCGGCTGCGCTGGCTGCGCGCCGGGCAGCCAGCGCAGCTGCGGCACCCACAGCACCATCGGCCCCGTGCTGGCGGCCTTTTCCACATAGCCGCGCAGCGCCGCCAGCAGCGCCGCGTCGGCGTGCGTCAAGGCGCCGGGCAGATCATCGGACAGGCCGCCGCCAGACACCCACCACGCCACCCAGGGCTGGAGCAGGCGCGCCACCTGGCCGCCGCTGAAGTCGGCGCCGGGCACCAGCCCCTGTGCGTCCATGGGCGCGTTGGCAGCGCGCACCACCGCCGCGGAGCGCACCGGTTTGGCGAACAGGCTGTTGACCAGGTCCTGGCAGTTGTTGCGCGGCGGGCTCGACAGCAGCTCCAGCGGCGCCACCCAGGCGCCGCTGGCGGTCTGCACGCCACGGTAGAGGCTCAGGTTGGCGACCGAATCGTGGCCGGGAAAGGTGGCCGCGTCCGCGCCCGCCACATAGCCATCGGCGGGCACCGCGGTGACGGTGGTGTCGCCCGGCCCTATGGGGTGGCTGTACGACAGCGCAAAGCTGGCCCCCTGGCCCGCCAGGCTGAAGCTGCCGATGCAGCTGCCGTTGTTGGCCGCGTACACCGCCGCCTGCTGGCCGAAGCCGATGGCGGCGCTACTGGCGCTGGGCACCGAGCCGGCCGAAGCCCGGGCATCGGCAAAGGCCAGCGATTCGCCCTCCACGCGGTTGAGCAGGTTGATGGTCATGCTGCGGCTGGGCCGCGAGGCATGGTCGACATCGGGCGGGCGCTGCACCGGCGGCTGCACCCCATCGTCCGGTATGGCGGCCGCGGCACTGCCGCCACCGCCGCAGCCGGCCAGCCAGGCGGTGAGCGGCGCCAGGGCCAGCGCGGCGCCGGTCCCCAGCCACTGGCGTCTGCGCTGCGTGCTCATGTCCCAGACTTCTTGCAGTCGGCGGGGTCGTCTGGCCGGTTGTAGCAAACGACGGGAAGCGGCATCTTGGTCAGGTCCAGGATGACCTGCTTCGGGAAACTTCGGTACGCACGCTGGTAGAACGTGCCCAGGCTGTAGAGGAACTGATTGTCCTTGCAGGCCGGGCCGCTGAGCTTGCGGGTGTCGAACACCCAGGCATCGGGGTACTGCGTGCCCCAGCTCTTCTCGCTGGATCGCACCGTGCACCCCACGCTGTCCCACCACGATTCTCCGCTCAGATTGAAGGCCACGGATTTCTGGTCGTTGTTGGCGGGAGTCAGGTCCCATACGGCAGCACCGCTCAGCATGCTCGTGTGGATCGACAAGGGCTTGAGCTGACCTGTCTTGACCTTGTCCGGCAGCGAATGGCAGTGCGTCGATTGCCATTCGAACATGGCATTGCCCATGGCGTCGCAGCCCACGCTGCTGTCGCCGCTGTAGGGCTCGTTCTGCAAAAAGTCAGCCACCCACACGCCTTGTGCAGGCTCGGTGTTGTCCACAACACCCCAGTCGGCGATGGTGTTGGTGGTGGAATGGCTGTACTGCACGCTCCAGCCAAGGCTGCCACTCGCTGTGAACACAGGTGCCTTGTTCTGCGTGCCACCGGTCAGCGTGCCTGTGCCACTGATGCCCCAGGTAAACCCGCTGGTCGTGGTGGTATTGCCATTGGCCGTGCCCGGCGCATGCCTGAGCAGGTTGGCGCCCTGCGGCGGCGTCACCGTCAGGCGGTGGTGCACCTGGTACCAGTCGGCGATGGCGGTGTTGTACTCATAGAGATTGGGATTGAAGCTGGCATCCACCGACAGATAGACCACGCGCGACATGGGTGCGTTCACCGGAAAGCTGACATAGACCACGGGAGTGACGGTCCACGTCTGCGATGGACACTGCGGCCGCTGCCCATAGTTGGGGTTGCCCTTGTCGGCGCGGCCGATGGCATGCGAGTTCTTGTCGGTGGCATTGGGCCAGCCCACCCAGTTGCGCTTGAGGCAGTTGGTGGAATTGCCGAACGCACCGGGGTTGAAGTTGTAGGGGTCGACCAATTGCACCGGCGCGGGCGAGTACTTCACCACCCAGGAGCAGGACAGGCCCTGGCTCGGGTCGTTCGTGCAACTGCTGGCCGCGTCCTTGGCGGCAGGGGGCGAGGCGGCCGCGCTCTTGGCCCGGAATGCGCGCAGCTGCTCGATGAAGGGATCGGTCAGCGAGCGGCCCACGCCCAGATCGGTGCTGCCGTCGGGGGTAACCATCGCGATGCCGCCATCGGCCGTGCCCTGCCCTGCGCGCGGCGGCTGGATCAGCGCCAGGCTGCTGTAGCCAGGGATCGACACGCTGGGCATCCAATCGTGGATCGCCTCTTCGAGCACGTCGCTGAAGCCCACGATGAGTATCGGCACCTGGCGCTGCAGCGCCGCCTGGGCGATGGCGCCATCGGCCCGCAGCTGGTCCGCCGTCACCTGCCGCCCATCCACCAGCAGCACATCGCCGGCCTGCAGATCGGCGGCGCTGGTGAAGGCGGCCTGCTGCGAGAAGTACTGCGCGATCAGCTTGAATGCATCCTGGCTGTCGGCCGCCGACGCCGCCGCGACCAGGCGCCCCAGCTTGGCATCGGCCACGATGGGCGTCTCGCCCACCGGATCGGCAGCCTGGCCCTGGCCGCCATCACCGCCGCCACAAGCCGAGACTGCCCAGGCCGCAGCCAGGCAGGCGCACCAGAGTGCGGGACCTTGCTCCCGCCGCATGGTTTGGAATGTCTGCATGATCCACCTCCTTGGGTTGGTACTACCACTTGATCAAGCTTTGGCGCTGGCCGCGGCGGCTTCGAGCACCCTGGCAACCGCCGCCACGAACTCGGCGGTGCGCTCGGTGCTCTTCAGCCCGCCGCTCCAGTTGCAGGTAAAGCAGAAAGTAACCGGTATGCCGTCCGCCACCATCTGGCCGGCCAGGCTGAGGCAGTGGAAGTCCTCCCAGTCGATGCTGCCGCCCTTGCCATAGCTGGCCAGGCCCGCCGGCACCACCATCGGCAGCGCATTGGCCATGGCGTGGATGCGCTGGTATTCCACCAGCGTGGCCGCCTGGCCGAAAAAGCCCGGCGACAAGGTCTGCCGGTACCACCGCACCATCTCGGCGGCGGTGCTGACCATGGACTGGTGCTCGTTGACCACGTTGGTGCGCGCGGAGAAGCCCATGGTGTCGCCCCGGCCCATGCGCTGCATGCCGTCCCAGCCCAGATCCTGCCCCGAGGGCGCGCCAGCCATGTAGGAGAACAGTTTGCGCGTGGAGTCGGGGATGCGGGTTGCGCCGAAGCCGCGCTGCGCAATCAGGGCGCGCACCCGGTCTGCGCCCACCGCATCGAGCACGATGTCGGTGGCGGTGTTGTCGCTGTGGGCGATCATCGCCTCCAGCGCGCTGCGGTAGGGCATGCGGCCCTGCAGCCCGACGAGCACCGGGCTGCCTGGCGAGCGAAAGCGGTCGCTGACCTCGCACAGCATGTCTTCGCTGAGGCCGTTGCGCCCAGCCTCCACGTCGCGCAGGAACTGCGCCGCGATGAAGGTCTTGACCGCGCTGCCCACGAACAGCGCGCGATCAGGCTGGTGCTGCACCTGCCAGGCCATCGGCGCCCCGCGCGCGCCAATGGCATGGACCAGCCCATGGCTGCCGTCGGGCGCCAGCGCCGCAAAGCGCTGCATCGCGGCCTGCACCGCCTGCGGGCCGCCGGCCGGCGGCGGCGTGCTGCAGCCGGCAGCCAGCGGCGCCAACACCAGCGCGGCGCTCGCCGCCGCGCCGGAGCGCAGCGCCTGGCGGCGGTCGATTGCCAGTTTGTTGAAAGCCATGGGATAGCCCTTTCGATAGCACCGCGGCCCGTTATGTCGTCCTACTGGTGCTGGTTACTGTAAGCAGCGCGCATGCGGTGCGCATCACGCAAATGAGTGATCCAGAATCGATTTCGCCAAGGCCCTCAGCGGCGTCGTCGCCTTGCCAGCAGCGCAAGCAGGCCGGCCAGCAGCGCCATGTCGAAGATGGCCACGGCTACGGCCCATGCAAGCCGTGCGCCAGCGGCGCCCGCAAGCATGGGTTTCGCTTGGATTGACATGCCCTCTCCCGGTTTTGACTATTGTTCACAGCCTACCGATAGGGCAGTTTTCTGCCATCCCGCAAATTAGTGATTCGTGCGGCCTTATTCCAGCCGGTCGTAGATCCGCACCAGATCGGCCAGCGAATCCGCCGCCATCTTGCGCATAGCCTGGGCGCGGCGCACCTTGACGGTGACCTCGCTCACCCCCAGCTCGGCCGCGACCTGCTTGTTGAGCCAGCCGCGCACCACCAGGCGCACGACATCCTGCTCGCCGCGCGACAGCTGCTGCCAGCGCGCCTGCGCCGCATGGCGCGCCTGCTCGCCGGCGCGGCGCAGGCGGTCGCGGGCAATGCCCTGCTGGATCGCGTCGATCAGGTCCTGGTCGCGGAAAGGCTTGGTCAGGAACTCGATGGCGCCGGTCTTCATCGCCTCGACGCCCATGCGGATGTCGCCATGCCCGGTGATGAAGATGGTGGGCAGCTGCAGGCCCTGCTCCAGCATCTGGCGGCGGAACTCCAGGCCGCTTTGGCCAGGCATGCGGATGTCCAGCACCAGGCAGCCGGGCCGCTCGTGCACCTCCTGCCCGCCGGATTGCCAGAACTGCCAGAACTCGGCCGCCGACGCGAAGCTGCGCACCGCCAGGCCGACGGAGGACAGCAGGTCATCCACCGCGGCGCGCACCGAGGCGTCGTCGTCGAGCAGATAGACGATGGCGCCGCCCTGCGTGTCCGGGTTCATGCGCCCTCCTGCGCGGCGCGGCTGTGCACCGATGGCAGCAGCACCTCGAACTGCGCGCCGGCCTTGCCGTCGGCGCGCGCCCGCGCGGCGATGCTGCCGCCATTGGCCTCGACCAGGTTGCGGCTGATGTTCAGCCCCAGGCCCATGCCCCGGCTCTTGGTGGTCCAGAAAGCGTCGAACAAATGCGGCATGGCGGCCGGCGCAATGCCCGGGCCGCTGTCGAGCACCAGCAGCCGCAGCATACCGGCCTCGGCCTGCCCGCTGCCGAGCACGATCTGGCGCGCGCCCGCCGGCATGCCCCGCACCGCGTCGATCGCGTTGAGCAGCAGATTGCCGGCCACCTGCTGCAGCTGCACCCGGTCGGCAAAGGCGAGCGGCAGCTCGGGCGCCAGCTGCAGCTGCAGCGCCACGCCGCCGCGCTGCAGCTCGTCTTCGGACATGGCGGCGATCTCGCGCAGCGCCTCGTTCAGCGCAAAGCGCGTGCGCCGCGGCGGCTCGCCGCGGGCGGCGCTGCGGATGCGGGTGACGACATTGCTAGCGCGCTCGGCATCGGCCAGGATGCGTGCCAGCGCCATGCCGGCGCGCTCGAGCTGCGGCGGCTCCTGCGCCAGCCAGCGCTGGCAGGCATGGCCGCTGGTGACGATGGCCGCCAGCGGCTGGTTGATCTCGTGCGCGATCGAGCCGGCCAGCTCGCCCACGCTGGTGGCCTGCGCGAGCTGCGCCAGCCGCGCCTGGGCCGCATGGGCCGCGGCGCGCGCCGCCACCAGCTTCAGCCCCAGGTAGGCAGTGACCGCGATGGCGACGATGCTGATGCCGGTGTTGATCAACCCCAGGTGGTAGCTGCCGGCCGGCGTGAGCGCAAAGCTCAGCAAAGTGAGCGCGATGCACAGCAGCGTCAGCGCCACCACCGCGCGCACGCTGAACCAGCGCACCGCCAGCAGGATGAGCACCGAATGGAACACCGCCGCGGCCACCGCGTACTCGGTCATCGTGTCCAGCGCGAAGATCGCCAGCAGGCCCGCGGCAATGACCGCGGCCACCAGGGCGCGGCGCAACGGGTATGAGGACAGCAGGGACGGCATCATCAGGGGCGATTATGGCCGCTCAATCCTCCGAGCGCGCATTCCAGAAGGCCTGCTGCACGCCGGGCTCGGCCATCAGCCGCTCCATGATGGCGTCGAGCGCGGGCGCCTCTACCGCGGTGGCATACAGCGTGGCCTCGATCTCCACGTCCTGCTGGCCGAAGGCATGGTGGTCGACGGTGCGCACCGGGTAATGGGCGGCATGCAGCCATTCGTCGAGCTTGTCGTGCACCGCGGCGTGGTGCTCGCGGCGGCACACCACGTAGACCGTGTAGGTCGCCTCGCCGAACTCCTCCTGCAGCGGGCGGCGGTTGATGCGGTTGGCCACCGGCCGCAGCAAGGTGTTGGCGGCCAGCACGAACAGCGTGGCCAGCACCGCCTCCTGCAGCAGCTTGGCGCCGGCGCAGCAGCCCACCGCGGCCGAGCACCACAGCGTGGCCGCGGTATTGAGCCCGGTGACGTTGACCCCTTCCTTCATGATGGCGCCCGCGCCCAGAAAGCCGATGCCCGAGACCACGTAGGCGATCACCTGCATCGGGCCGGGCGAGCCGCCGTACAGCAGGTGAAAGCGCACCGCCAGGTCGACGAACACCGCCCCGCCCACCGCCACCAGCGTGTTGGTGCGCAGGCCGGCGGTGCGCTGGCGCACCTGGCGCTCGAAGCCGATGACCAGCCCCAGCGCAAAGGCCAGCGCCAGGCTGGCCAGCGTGCTGAGCCAGGCCATGCCGTCGAAGGCATGCCATCCGTATGCAGCCATGCGCCGGCCCCTTCACTGCCAGCCGAAGCGGCGTATGTAGCGGCGCTTGACCACGGTGGTCAGCACCGCATAGCCGCACATGATCGCCAGCAGCAGCGGCCAGTACAGCGGCGGCAGCGCCTGCATCTTGAAGTAGCCGGCCAGTGGCCCCATCGGCAGGAATACGCCAATGGCCATGATGAGCAGCGTGGTCGCCAGCAGCGGCCAGGCCGCGCGGCTCTGAATGAAGGGCAGCAGCGGCGTGCGGATCATGTGCACGATCAGCGTCTGCGTGAGCAGCCCGAGCACGAACCAGCCCGACTGGAACAGCGTCTGCTGCTCGGGCGAGCGGGCGCCGAAGATGAACCACATCATCGCGAAGCACAGGATGTCGAACAGCGAGCTCAGCGGCCCGAAGCACAGCATGAAGCGGCCGATGTCCGCGGGGTTCCAGGTCAGCGGGCGGCGCACCTGCTCGTCGTCCACGCGGTCGAAGGGGATCGCGATCTGCGAGATGTCGTACAGCAGGTTCTGCACCAGCAGCTGCAGCGGCAGCATCGGCAGGAAGGGCAGGAAGGCCGAGGCCACCAGCACCGAGAACACGTTGCCGAAGTTGGAGCTGGCCGTCATGCGGATGTACTTGAGCATGTTGCAGAAGGTGCGCCGGCCCTCGACCACGCCCTCCTCCAGCACCATCAGGCTTTTTTCGAGCAGGATGATGTCGGCCGCCTCCTTGGCGATGTCCACCGCGCTGTCCACGCTGATGCCGATGTCGGCCGCGCGCAGCGCCGGCGCGTCGTTGATGCCATCGCCCATGAAGCCGACCACATGCCCGTCGGCGCGCAGCGCGCGCACCAGCCGCTCCTTGTGCAGCGGCGTGAGCCGCGCGAACAGGCACCGCTCCTTGGCCACGCGCAGCAGCGCCTCGTCGCCCATGCGCTCGATCTGCGGGCCGGTGACGGGCTCGCCCACCCGCAGGCCTACCTGGGCGCACACGCGCGCGGCCACCAGCTCGTTGTCGCCGGTGAGCACCTTGACCTCGACGCCATGCTCGGCCAGCGCCTTGAGCGCCGGCGCGGTGGTTTCCTTGGGCGGATCGAGGAAGGCGATGTAGCCCACCAGCGTGAGGCCGGCCTCGTCGGCCACGCCATACACGGTCTGCGCCGTGGGCTCCTCGCGCGCGGCCACGGCCACCACGCGCAGGCCCTGCTCGTTGAGCTCGTGCGTCACACCGCGCACGCGCGCGAGCATGGCTTGGTCGAGCGGCAGCACCTCGTCGCCGTGGCGCACCAGGCTGCATACGGCCAGCATCTCCTCGACCGCGCCCTTGCAGATGAGCAGCGGCCGTCCGCCGTCGGCAGGAGCCACCACCACCGACATGCGGCGGCGCTCGAAGTCGAACGGGATCTCGTCCACCTTGCGCCAGCGGCCCGACAACTCGGGCCCCAGGTCGCCGGCATGCGCCAGCACCGCGTGGTCGAGCAGGTTCTTCAGGCCGGTCTGGTGGTAGCTGTTGAGGTAGGCCAGGCGCAGCGCCTGCTGCGATTCCTGGCCGAAGACGTCGGTGTGGCGTTCGAGCACGATCCGGTCCTGCGTGAGGGTGCCGGTCTTGTCGGTGCACAGCACGTCCATGGCGCCGAAGTTCTGGATCGCATCCAGCCGCTTGACGATCACCTTCTTGCGCGACAACGCCACCGCGCCCTTGGCCAGCGTGGAGGTCACGATCATCGGCAGCATCTCGGGCGTGAGGCCCACCGCCACCGACAGCGAGAAGAGGAAAGCCTCCATCCAGTCGCCCTTGGTGAAGCCGTTGATCAGCAGCACCACCGGCACCATCACCAGCGCAAAGCGGATCAGCAGCCACGAGACGCTGTTCACGCCCACCTGGAAGGCGGTGGCCTCGCCCTCGCCAGCCGTCACGCGCTGGGCCAGCATGCCGAAGTAGCTGTGGTTGCCGGTGGCCACCACCATGGCCACGGCCGAGCCCGACACCACGTTGGTGCCCATGAACAGCAGGTTGGATTGCTCCAGCACGCTGTCGTTGAGGCCCCGGCGCTCGCTGAACTTCTCCACCGGCAGCGACTCGCCGGTCATCGCGGCCTGGGCCAGGAACAAATCCTTGGCGCTGAGCACGCGGCAGTCGGCCGGCACCATGTCGCCGGCCGACAGCAGGATGTGATCGCCCGGCACCAGTTCGCGGATCGCGATCTCGCGGCGCTGCGGCGGGCGGCGCGTGCGCAGGTGGGTGTCGAAGTAGCGCTCGGCCACCTCGGCGGCCTCGGTGCCCATGTCGCGGCGGATCACGGTCGCGGTATTGCCCACCATGGCCTTGAGCTGCTCGGCGCTGCGCTGCGAGCGCCCTTCCTGCACGAAGCGGATCAGCGTGGACAGCAGCACCATGGTGCCGATCACCACCGTGGCCTCGCGGTCGTCGGTGGCCCACGAGACGATGGCCAGCACCGTCAGCAACACGTTGAACGGGTTCTGGTAGCACTGCCACAGGTGCAGCCACCAGGCCAGCGGCTTTTCGTGGTCCACCTCGTTGGGGCCCAGGCGGGCGAGCCGCTCGCCGGCCTCGGCGTCGGACAGGCCGTCCTCGTGCGAATGCAGGCGCAGCAGCGCGGCCGGCACATCGTCGCAGGCCACGCGCCACAGCTCGCGCGTGCGCTGCTCATCCACGCGCGCGCCCTGAGCCACGCCGGTGCCGCCATGGGCGCTGGGCAGCGCGCGGCGGCCAAACAAGGTGCGATTGCGGCGGCGGCGCAAAAAGCTGCCAAACCAGGCTTTCAGGATTTTCATGGTTTTCTCCTGCGTTTGGAAAACGTGGGCTATCAGAGATCGGGGCGCTGCCCCAGGCTCAGCTGCAGCTGCACCGTCGCCGCGGCCAGGTCGGCCCTGGCCTGCAAGTAGGCCTGGTAGGCATCGTCGGTGGAGCGCTGCGCCTGCAGCAGCTCCAGCAGCGAGGCCTGGCCATGGCGGTAGGACAGCCGGATGGCGTCGAGCATGCGCTGGGCATTGGCCAACACGTCCATCTGGTAGCGCGCGACATTGGTGCGCGTCGCCTTGAAGCGGAACACCGCCGCGCGCACCTGCGCCTCGGCCTCGTGCCGGGCCTGCTGCAAGCCGAGCATGGCCTGGGTCAGCTCGGACTCGGCCTGCACCAGATCGCCCCGGTCCAGGCGCGACAGCGGCAGCGGCACGCTGATGCCAAGCGCGAGCTGGCGCGAGCGCAAGGCGGCATCGTAGGGCGCGCCATCGGCACCCGTGCCGGCGCCGTAGCCGCGCGTGCCGGTCACGCCCACGGATACCGTTGGATTCACCCAGCGGTTGGCATGCGCCAGCGATACCTTGTCGCGGGCGTTGTCCACCGTGGCCTCGGCGATGCGGATATCGTCGCGCGACTGCAGGGCCTGCTCCAGCAGCGGCTCCAGCTCGCGCGGCAGCGCATAGGGGCGAAACTCGCAATGCAGCTCGGGCTGGCCAAACAGGTCGGACACGCGCCGCCCCAGCGGCACCGACAGGCTCTGCAGCGCCGCCTCGTGGTCGGCACGCGCCTGGGTCACGTCCGCCTCGAACTGGTCGTGCTCGACGCGCGACTGCAGCAGCTCCACGCCGCCCACATCGCCCGCCCGCTTGCGCACCTCGTTGGCGCGCACCAGCTCGGCCAGCGAGCGCAGCGTCTGCTCCTTGCGCTGCAATGACTCGCGCGTGCGGCAGGCCTCGGCAAAGGCGTCCGCCGCCGCCTGGCTCAACTGGTGCAGACCGCCCTCCACCTGCACTTCGGCCAGCCGGACATTGCTTTTCGCGGCCTTGATGCGGGCTTGGCGCTTGCCGCCGGTTTCGATTTCCCAGCTCAGCGTAGGGCCGTGGCCCACCGGCCGGGGCTGCCCGGTGCGCACCATCTCGCGCGAGGCGCCGTAGGAGAGCTCGGGATCGGGCCGGATGCCAGCCATGCCCACGCCAGCCCGCGCCGAGGTGACGCCCTCGCGCTGCGATTGCAGTACCGGGCTGTGCTGCTCGGCAGCCTGTAGATAGTCAGCAAAGAGCAGCCCCTGCTGCACCCCGGCAGAAGCCGCGGCGCAGCCCAAGAGTGCGACAGCAGCGGCGGCGGTACGTACCAAAATGGAAGTGGTCATGGCGATTCTCTTTTTCTTATGCAGCGGGCTCGCCCAAGGAATCGGACATGTCGGCGGCTCGGGCCGCGCGCCGCTGCGCCCTGGCGTCGGCGCGAGCCTCCACCATGCAGTACAGCGCCGGCAGCAGCAGCAAGGTCAAGGCCGTGGCGCTGACCAGGCCGCATACCACCACGGTAGCCAGCGGCCGCTGCACATCGCTGCCCAGGCCCGTGGCCAGCATGGCCGGGCTCAGGCCCAGGGCCGCCACGGTGGCCGTCATCAGCACCGGGCGCATGCGGCTGGCGGCGCCTTCGAGCACCGCCGCGCGCAGCGGCAGGCCTTCTTCGCGGCGCAGCCGGTTGATCTGCGAGACCATGAGCACGCCCGAGAGCACGGATACGCCAAACAGCGCGATAAAGCCGACGGCGCTGGAAACGTTGAGCGTCATGCCCCGCAGGTGCAGGCCGGCAAAGCCGCCAATCATGGCCAGCGGCACCACGGTCAGCACCAGCAGCGGCTGGCGCAGGTTGCCGAATTCGCCAAACAGCAGCACCAGCATGATGCCCAGCGTGAGCGGCAGTATCACCAGCAGGCGCGCCTCGGCCCGGTTCAGGTTCTCGAACTGGCCGCCCCATTCGATGTGGATCTGCTGCGCGTCGTAGCGCAGCTCTTGGTCCACGGCGGCACGCGCCTCCTTCAAAAAGCCTGCCAGGTCGCGGCCACGGACATTGAGCTTGACCAGGATGTGGCGCTCGCCGCCTTCGCGCACGATGACGCTCTGTCCCACGGTGGTGGAGATCTTCGCCACGCTGGCCAGCGGCACCAGCGCCCCAGTGGCCGCGGCCAGGCGCAGCGCGCCTATGGCCTCGGGGCTGCCGCGCGTCTCGGGAGTGAAGCGCACGGTCATGTCATAGCTGCGCTCGCCCACGAACAGCTCGCCAATGGAAGCACCCCCCACGCCGGTGGAGATCAGGTCGGCCACGTCCGCCGCATTGATGCCGTAGCGCGCGGCGGCGGCGCGATCCAGGTCGATGCGCAAATTAGGCAGTGGCGGCTCCACGTCAACGGCCACGTCGGCCGCGCCCGGAACCTGGTTCAGCACCGCCACCAGGGCCTCGGCCACGCGGCGGTCCTCGTCCAGGTCCGGGCCGAAGACCTTCACCGTCAGGTCGCTGTGCGCGCCCGAGAGCTTGTCCTGCACGCCATCGATCATGGGCTGCATGAAGCCCACGGTATAGCCCGGCATCTGCGCAAAGCGCTCGGCCATGCGGGCGATGAGCTGCTGCTTGTTGAGGCCGGACTTCCAGCTTTCGTACGGGTGCAGGCCCACGCTGGACTCGATGTGCGAAGGCGTCCAGTAGTCAGTGCCATCGTCGTTGCGCCCGGTCTGCGTGACAATGTAGGACACCTCGGGGAACTCCAGCGCCGCGCGCCGCAGCTCGTCGGCCATGTCGCGGGCCTTGTCCAGCGTGATGCCAGGCGGCATCTGCACCTGCAGCCAGATCGAGCCTTCGTCGAGATAGGGCAAGAAGTCGCGCCCTATGCTGCCAGCCAGCAGGGCCAGTGCCACCAGCGCCGCGGCCACCGTTCCCAACAGCCAGCGCACACGCCCTACCGAGCGTTCGAGGAAGCCCTGGTAGCGATGGCCCAGCCAGTGCAATACCGGGTTATGAAAGATCTTGCGCGGGCGGCGAAAAGCCAGCCAGGCCAGCGCCGGCGTGAGCAGCAGCGCCACGGCCAGCGCCCCAGCCAGGGCCGCGCCCACGGCGCTCGCCATCGGCGAAAACAGCTTGTACTCGATGCGCTCGAATGCGAACAGCGGCAGATAGGCGGCGGCGATCACGCACATGCCAAAGAAGATGGGCCGTGCCACCTGCAGCGTGGCGGTGATGGCGTCCATCGGCGTCAGCGCCCGCTCGCGCTCGGCCTCGCGCCGGCGCAAGATGCTCTCGACCACGACCACCGAGCCGTCCACCAAGATGCCGAAATCGATGGCCCCGAGCGACAGCAGGTTGGCCGGGATCTTCGCATGGTGCATGAACACAAAGGCCAGCAGCAGCGACATCGGGATGGTCAGCGCCACGATCAGCGCCGCGCGCGGGCTGCCCAGAAACAGCAGCAGCATCAGCACCACGACCAGCAGGCCCTCGGCCAGCGTCTTGCCCACCGTGTGCGTGGTGCGCTCGATCAGGGTCGTGCGGTCCAGGTAGGGAACGACCTTCACATCGGGCGGCAGCAGCTTGGCGTTGAGCTCCTGCACCGCGGCATGGATGCCTTCCAACGCCACCGACGGATTCGCTTCCTTGAGCAGCAAAACGATGCCCTCGATCGTGTCCGAGTTGCCATCCTTGCCCAGAATGCCGCGGCGCTCGACGTTGCCATAGGTCAGGCGCCCCAGGCTCTTGACCAGCACCGGCGTGCCGCTGTCGGTGGTCTTGACCACCACGTTGCCCATGTCGTCCAGCGAACGCAGCAGGCCCACGCCACGCACCACGTACGAGATCTCGCCCCGATCGACCACGCTGCCGCCGCCGCTGGCGTTGTTGTCGTTGATGGCCCGGGTCACATCCGCGAGCGTCAGCCCGTACTGCAGCAGGCGGGCCGGATCGAGCTCAAGCATGAACTGGGTGGTCAGCCCGCCGAAGTTGGTCACATCCACCACCGCCTGGGCCTTCTTCAGGCGCGGAATCACCACCCAGTTCTGCAGCTCCGAGAGCTCGCGCAGACTGCGGGTGGGGCTTTCCAGCGTGTAGCGGTAGATCTCGCCGGTGGGCGAGGTATAGGGATCGAGCCCGGCGCTTGCGCCATAGGGCAGGCTCACTTCGTCGATGCGCTCCTTGAGGCGCTGGCGCGCCCAGTAGCCGTCCACGCCGTCCTGGAACACCACCGTGATCAGCGACAGGCCGAACAGGCTGCGCGAGCGCAGCACATGCATGCCCGGGGTGGCCAGCAGCGCGCGCTCCAGCGGCACGGTGATCTGCTGCTCGATCTCCTCGGCGGCCAGGCCCGGCACCTGGGTCACGATCTGCGAGGTCACGTCGGCGATGTCGGGATAGGCTTCGAGCGGCAGCTGCTTCCAGCTGAAAACGCCGTACAGCGCCGCGAAGGCGAAAACCAGCCAGACCACGCCGCGGCGCGCGAATGCCAGATGAACAAGACGCGCGATCATTGCAGCAGCACTCCACCGTTGACGACCACGCGCTCACCGGCCGCCAGGCCCGCACTCACCTCGACCAGCTCGCCCTGCTGCTGGCCCAGCTGCACTTCGCGCGAAACATAGCGCAACGGCGCTTGCTCCACGAACACGCGGGCGCCGACACTGCTTTGCAGCAGGGCCGAGGCCGGCACCACCAGGGCCTGGCGCGCCGGCCCCTCGAAGCTCACGCGCGCAAACATGCCGGGGCGCAGCCGGCCTTCGCGGTTGTCCACCGCCACGCGCACCTTCACGCTGCGCGTCTCGGGATCCAGCAGCTCCCCCACGTAGCGCACGCGGCCCTGCAGCTTCATCTCGGGATAGGCGCTGAGCGCGATATGGGCCTGCTGGCCCACCGCGACAGCGGGCAGATCGAGCTCGGTGACATTCGCGCTGAGCCAGACCGCGCTCAGGTCGGCCACGGTCATGACCGCTTCATTGATATCGTTCCAGTACTTGCCCTGGGCCCCGGCCATCTCCACCACCCGCCCACCGATGGGCGAGCGCATCACGTAGCCGCTGCGCGCGGCGGCATGCGCCGAAGCGCCCAGCTGCGCCAAGCGGTCACCCGAGGCGCGGGCGTCGGCCTGGGCCGCCCGCAGCGCCAGCTGGCCGGCCTCGTAGTCCTTGCGCGCAGCGATATCCGCTTCGAACAAGAGCTTCTGGCGCTCGAACTCCCGCCGCGCCTGCAGCAGCTCGGCCTCGGCCTTGGCATGCTCGGCGCGCAGGCTGGAGATCTCGGCAGAGTCCATATCGAACAGCGGATCGCCGACCTTGACCGCATCGCCCTCGGAGCGATGCAGCCGCACGATGCGCCCGGCCACCGGCGGCGCCACCTTGACCAGCTTTTCCGGCAGGGCCTCGATGGTGGCGGGCGCGGAAAAGCTGCCGCGCAGCTGTGCCGCCGCCACCGGCTGCACCCGCAGGCGGGCCAGCAGCGGCGAGCCCTCTGGCAGCTCCACGATGCCGCCGCCCAGCGCCTTCGGGCCGGGCGGCGCAGCCACGGGCGCCGAAGCGCCCTGGCGGCATGCGGACAGCGCCGCGCCCAGCAGCAGCGCACAGGCCAGGCGCCAGCAGCCCGGCGCGATCCACGCATCCGGCCGCATGCTCATGCGCGGCTCCCGAGCGACCATTGCGAGCCGCGGCGGCCCCAGACCAGCAGCCCCAGGCCCAGGCCTTGCGAAACCCGGGGTGCCACATCCACCCCCAGGGCGCGCAGCTCGGAGCGCAGGCCGCGCGGCAGCTCGCGCAAAAGTGCATCGCGCTCGGCTGCGCGCAGCAGCGTGAGCACATCGGCAACCGTGCGCGGCGAGCAGCCGGCCAGCGCGGCAGCAAAGGTGCTGCGGCCGTGCACGGCCAGCAGTTCGGAGATCAGGGGTACGCGGCGGGAGGCCAGCGCGGCGCGCAGCGCGAGCTGCAGTTGTTGGCGGGTCATGGCAGACTCCTTGCGGGATGCGTCACCCGCGCAGGAGCCCGCGGCGATCAGGCGATGCCAGGCCTCCCGCGGGTGGCGCGGTGTTGGAAATATCGGGGGGTGGAGCAGGCGCGACTGCGCCCTTGCGGGTCTGGGTCCATCGTGCATTCCTCCGTGGCTGCGTTGCTCGTCTCCCAAGGCCGGCGCCCGCTTGGCATGGCATGCCATTCAGGCGGCCCGGCTGGGCCATGGCGCGTATTGTCCGGCCCCGGGCGGCGCGCGGCTAGTCTCTCTTGGGATGGCGCGGCTATACCTTGGTATATCCCGAGACCCAACTTTTCATCCGCGCCAAGGCGCTGGCACGGGCCTATGCCGGCCCCGGGAGCCGCGGCCGCATCAGAATTTCCAAAAACTCATATCAAAAAGATGAAATCTCCCCCTGCCGCAGGCGCGGCGCCGATAAATTGGGGTGGATCCACAAGGGGACAAAATGCATATCGGATTTATCGGGCTGGGCCGCATGGGCTTCTCGCTGGCGCGCTCGCTCATCAGGAACGGGCGCCAGGTCACGGTGCACGACATCAATGCCGAGGCCGCGCAAAAGCTCGCGGCCGAAGGCGCCACGGTGGCGAGCGACCTGGCCGGCCTGTGCCAGGCGGCCGACCTGGTCTTCACCATGCTGCCCGGCCCGAAGCAGGTGCGGCAGGTGGCGCTGGGCGATGGCGGCATCCTCCACCACCTCAGGCCCGGCGCGATCTACATCGACATGAGCACCGTCGATGTGGACACGGTCGACCAGCTGGCCCAGGCCTGCGCCGAGGCCGGCATCGCCTTCGGCGACGCGCCCGTGGGCCGCCTGGCCATGCATGCCGACCGGGGCGAGTCGCTGTTCATGCTGGGCATGGACGACAAGCACCTGGCGGCGGCAGTGCCGGTGCTCCGGCACATGGGCACCACGATCCACCACTGCGGCAAGGCCGGTAGCGGCACGCGCACCAAGATCATCAACAACATGATGGTGCTGTGCTATTGCCAGATCAACTCCGAGGCGCTGGTGCTGGCCAAGTCGCTCGGGCTCGATCTGCAAAAGACCTTCGATGTGCTCACCAGCACCACCGCCAGCAACGGCCAGCTCAAGGAGAAATGGCCCCGGAAGGTGCTGGCGGGCGATCTCACGCCGGGCTTCGACATCGCGCTCGGCTACAAGGACATCTCGCTGGCCTGCGGCGCAGGGGCCGCCACGCAGACGGCGCTGCCGGTCTGCGACACGGCCAAGAACATCTTCCGCCTGGCGCTGGCCGCCGGCAAGGCGGGGCAGGACACCTCCTGCCTCACCGACTTCTGGGCCGAGGCCAATGGCCTGGCCCCGCTGCGGCTCTGATACCGCCGCATCCATCTGCTTCCAAGGAGACAAAATGCTTACCAAGCGACGCATCCTCGCGCGCGCAGCGGCCCTGTGCGCCTGCGCCGGCCTGCTCGGCAGCGCGCCCCTGGCGCTGGCGGCCGGTTACCCCGACAAGCCGGTGACCATCTATGTGGGTTTCTCCGCCGGCGGCCCGACCGACATGGTCGCCCGCGTGCTGGCCGAGAAGCTGGCGCAGAAGTTCGGCCAGAGCTTCATCGTCGACAACCGCGCCGGCGCCAGCGGCGCGGTGGCCGCCAACCTGGTGAAGAAGGCCGGCGCCGACGGCTATACGCTGATGCTGGGCAGCAGCAGCACGCTGTCCATCATTCCGTATGTGCAAAAGGGCATCCAGTACGACGCGGCCAGGGACTTCACGCCGATCGCGCTGGTGGCCAGCTACCCGTACTACCTGACGGTGCCGGCCAACTCGCCGTTCAAGAGCTACGACGAACTGATCGCCTACGGCCGCGCCGCGGGCCACCAGCTGAGCTACGCCTCCGCCGGCAATGGCGCGGTGAATCACCTGGCGGGCGAATGGTTCAAGAGCGACACGCAGATCCATGCGCTGCATGTGCCCTACAAGGGCGATTCCGCGGCCGTCACCGATCTGATCGCGGGCCGGGTGGATTTCGCGTTCCTCGCCGGCGTGGTCGCGATGCCGCAGGTGGCGGCGGGCAAACTGCGCATCCTGGCCTCGGCCAGCGCATCGCCCGAGCGCGGCCAGAAGGACACGCTGGTGATCGGCCAGCACAAGCTGCCGGGCTTCGCCGCCGAGCCCTGGAACGGGCTGATGGCGCCGGCCGGGCTCTCGCCCGAGATCGCCAGCCGGCTCAATGCCGCGGTCAACGAGATCATGGCCAACCCGCAGGTGCAGGCCAGGCTGCTCACGCTGGACCAGTATCCGTTCACCGGCTCGCCGCAGCAGTTCCGCGACTACATCCAACAGCAGTCCGCGCATTGGGCCGGCGTTATCAAGCAGGCCGGCATCGTGCTGGAGTGAGCAGGTACAAGACATGAAATATTCGCAATTCATCAACGGCGAGTTCTGCGACGGCGGCTCGAGCGATACCTTCGAGGTGGTTTCACCGTCCACCGGCCTGCCCATCGGCAGCTATGCGATGGCCTCCGAGGCCGATGTGCAGCGCGCCATCGGCTGCGCCGCCAGGGCCTTCGGACAATGGAAGCACAGCGGCGCAACCCAGCGCTCCGAGCTGCTGCGCCGCATCGCGGCCGAGATGCGCGCTGACCGCGACCGCCTCGCCGCGCAGATCGCCGCCGAGCTGGGCAAGCCCTATGGCGAGGCGCAAAAGGAAGTCGACGTGGCGGCCGAGATGTTCGAATGGGCCGCCGAGGAAGCCCGCCGCCTCTACGGCCGCGTGATTCCGGCGCGCTCACCGGGCATACGGCAAATCGCGCAGCTGGAGCCGCGCGGCGTGGTCGGCGGCTTCGCGGGCTGGAATGCGCCGGCCATCACGCCGGCGCGCAAGATCAGCGCGGCGCTGGCGGCGGGCTGCACCATCGTCATCAAGCCGTCGGAGGAAACCGCCGGCGTGGCGCTGCTGATCGCCCAGGCCATCGTACGCGCGGGCGCGCCGGCGGGCACGGTGAACATGGTGTTCGGCAACCCGGCGCAGATCGCCGACCAGCTGTGCGCCAGCAACGAGGTGGCCATGATCACCTTCACCGGCGGCACCGAGGTGGGCCGGCAGCTCGGCGCCAAGGCCGCGGCACACATGAAGAAGGCCACGCTCGAGCTCGGCGGCCACGCGCCGGTGATCGTCTGGAGCGATGTCAATATCGACCAGGTGGCCGCCGCCACGGTGGCCGCCAAGTTCCGCAATGCCGGCCAGGTCTGCACCTCGCCAACCCGCTTCCTGGTCCACGCCAGCATCTACGAGGCGTTCTGCGCCAGCTTTGCAGAGCATGCGAGGAAGCTGCGCGTGCTGGAGCCGCTCGATGCGCAGGCGCAGATGGGCCCGCTCAAGAACCGGCGCCGCCTGGCCGCCATCGAGCAGCTCGTGAAGAATGCTCAGGACTGCGGCGCCCGGCTGCTCGCCGGCGGCCGGCAGATGCAGCGGCCCGGCTTCTTCTACGAGCCCACGGTACTGGCCCTGGGCGACACCCGGGCCGATGCCGCGCGCATCGAGCCCTTTGGCCCGGTGGCGCTGCTGATGCCGGTGCGCGATGCCGACGAGGCGCTGCGCGAGGCCAACAGCCTGCCGTTCGGCCTGGCCGCCTACGCCTTCACCAACGACATGCAGCTGGCGCACCGCTTCGCCAACGAGATCGAGAGCGGCGTGGTCTGCATCAACGAGCTGCAGGCCTCGCTGCCCGAGACCCCGTTCGGCGGCTACAAGGACAGCGGCCTGGGCGCGGAAGGCGGCAGCGAGGGCCTGCGCGAATTCCTCAAGCTCAAGTGCGTGCGCCAGGGGGGCCTGGCATGACGGCCACCCTCGGCTTCATAGGCACCGGCACCATGGGCGCGGGCATGTGCAGGAACCTGGCGCGCAAGTCCGCCGGCAAGGTGCTGGCCGCCGACCTGGACATGGCCAGCGTGCACGCCCTCGCGGACGCCGGCGTGGTGGCCAGCAGCCCGCAGGACATCGCCCGGCATGCCTCTATCGCATTTCTGTCGCTGCCGTCGATCGAGCAGGTCGAATCCATCTGCCTCGGCGCGGACGGCCTGGCCGCCCACGCGGCGGCGCTCAAGACCATCGTCGACATGAGCACCAGCGACGTGGAGCGCACCCGCGCGCTTGCGCTCAGGCTGCGCGAGCGCGGCATCGAGCTGATCGATGCGCCGGTGGCACGCAGCCGCGACGCCGCGCGCGACGGTACCCTGCTGATCACGGTGGGTGCCACGCCCGAGCAGTTCGGCGCGCTCAAGCCGCACCTGGACTGCATGGGCAGCGACGTGCTGCACTGCGGCCCGGTGGGCTGCGGCCAGGTGGTGAAGATCATGAACAACATGGTGCTGCTCAACACGGTGCACACGCTGGCCGAGGCCTTTGCGATTGCCGAGAAGTCCGGCGTCTCCAAGGACCTGCTGGCGCATGCGCTCGGCCTGGGCTCCGCCGCCTCGTTCGCGCTGCGGCTCACCGGCGCGAACTACCTGGCCAAGGATGTGTTTCCCGAGAAGATGTTCTCCGCCGCCTATGCGCTCAAGGACCTGAAGCTCGCGCTCGCCCTGTCCAGCGCGGTCGACCAGCCCAATCCGATCTCGCGGCTGACCGCCGAGCAGCTGCAAAAAGCCATCGATGCGGGCTACCAGTACGCCTACTACCCGGTCATCTACCGGATCATCGCCCGCCAGGAGGAGGCAGCATGAGCACGGCACTTGCGATACCGCCCACCGATCCGTGGCTGCAGCACCGCGGCCGCTTCGTCAACGTGGTCTTCATGCTGCAAAGCGGCACGGATGAATTTCTCGTCGAGCTGGCGCAAGGCCGCATCCAGCGCATCGAGAAAGGCCCTTTCGTGATGCCGCGCTGGACCTTCCGCCTGCGGGCCGAGCGCGAGGCCTGGAGCCGCTACTACGCGAGCGAGCCCACGCCGGGCTTCCACGACCTGATGGCGATGCTCAAGTTCGGGTGCCTGGCGCTCGAGGGCGACCAGCACGTCTTCATGAGCAACCTGCTGTACTTCAAGGAGCTGATCAAGTCGCTCGCGGGAGCCGTGCAATGAAGCAGAACATCGAACCCACCGCCGGGCCCACCATCGAGCCGATCTGCGGCGGCTATGTCCACGTCGAGATCCAGGGCCGCGCCAACCGCATCTACTTCGAGACCGCCGGCCAGGGCCAGCCGCTGCTGTGCCTGCACACGGCCGGCAGCGACTCGCGCCAGTACCGCGGCATCATGAACTGCCGCGAGATCACCGAGCACTTCCAGGTGGTCTGCTTCGATCTGCCCTACCACGGCAAGTCCTCGCCGCCCGAGGGCTGGGAGCAGCACGAGTACCAGCTCGGCTCGCAGCTGTACATCGACACCATCCTCGGCGTGATGCAGGCGCTGCGGATCCACCGCCCGGTGGCCATGGGCTGCTCGATAGGCGGGCGCGTGGTGCTGCACCTGGCGCTGCGGCATCCCGAGAAATTCAAGGCGCTGATCGGCCTGCAGTCGGGCGCGCATGTTGCGCCCTACTACAACCTCGAATGGCTGCACCGGCCCGACGTGCATGGCGGCGAGGTCTGCGCCGGCATCGTCTCGGGCCTGATCGGGCCGCATGCACCGCCGAGCGAGCGCTGGGAGACGCTGTGGCACTACATGCAGGGTGGCCCCGGGGTGTTCAAGGGCGACCTGCATTTCTACAAGGCCGAGGGCGACCTGCGCGCGCTCGTCAGCCAGATCGACACCGCCAAGTGCCCGCTGCACCTGCTCACCGGCGAGTACGACTACTCCTGCACGCCCGACGATTCGCGCGAACTGGCGCGGCACATACCGGGCGCGCAGCTGCAGATCATGCCCGGCCTGGGGCATTTTCCGATGAGCGAGGCGCCTGCCGAGTTCATCCGGCACCTGCTGCCGGTGCTGCAGCAGATCCGCCAATAACCCACCTAGGAGACGACATGAAATTCAGCCCCCCATCCGCAGCGCTGGCCTGCGCCATCGCCCTGGCCTGCGGCGCAGCGCAGGCCGCCCTGTCCGACGGCGTGGTGAAGATCGGCGTGCTCACCGACATCAACGGCCCGTTCATGGACAACGTGGGCAAGGGCTCGATCGCGGCGACGGAAATCGCGGTCGAGGAGTTCGGCGGCAAGGTGCTGGGCGCGCCCATCGAGATCGTCACCGCCGACCACCAGAACAAGGCCGACATCGCCTCCACCCGCACCCGCGAGTGGTTCGACCGCGACAAGGTCGATGCGGTCACCGAGCTGGGCAACAGCGCGGTCGCGCTCGCGGCGATGAAGATCGCCCAGGAGAAGGGCCGCCTGTCCATCGTGACCGGCGCCGGCGCGCAGCGCATCAGCAACGAGGACTGCTCGCCCAACAATGTGCACTGGGTCTACGACTCCTACGCGCTGGCCAACGTGGGCACCAGGTCGCTGGTCAAGCGCGGCTACAAGAGCTGGTACTACCTGACGGCCGACTACGCCTTCGGCCATTCGCTCGAGGCGGACGGCAGGAGGTTCATCGAGGAGGCCGGTGGCAAGGTGATCGGCTCCTCGCGCTACCCCTTCCCGGGCAACGACTTCGCCTCCTACATCGTCAAGGCCAACGAGAGCAAGGCGAACGCGGTGGCCATCGCCACCGCGGGCCTGGACCTGCAGAACGCGATCAAGCAGGGGCGCGAGTTCGGCCTGGGCAAGAACGGCCAGGCCAGCGTGGCCATGCTGATGAGCATCATGGACGTGCACGGCCTGGGCCTGAGGAACGCGGGCGGCATGATGTTCGCCGAGACCTTCTACTGGGACCTCGACGACGCGTCGCGCAAGTTCGCCGACAAGTTCTTCAAGAAGATGAAGCGCATGCCGACCGCGCTGCAGGCGGGCCAGTACTCCGCCATCCGCACCTATCTGAAGGCGGTGGAGCAGGCCGGCAGCGACGATGCCGCGCAGGTCGTGAAGGCGATGAAGGGCATGGACATCAACGACGCCTTCGCGCGGCACGGCAAGCTGCGCGACGACGGCAAGATGGTGCACGACATGTACCTGGTGCAGGTGAAGACGCCGCAGGAATCGAAGCAGCCCTGGGACTACTACAAGATCGTGGAGACCGTGCCCGGCGGCGAGGCCTTCGAGAGCCTGGCCGCCAGCAAGTGCCCGCTGGTGAAGAAGTAAAGTGCGGCGCCAGGACATCCCCGCCTATGAGGTGTATGCGGTCAAGTACGCGACGGTGCAGCGGCCGCGCCAGAGCAACTTTCTCGACCCCGTCGACGGCGACCCCGGTGCCGCGATGCCGCTGGACTTCTTCGTCTGGCTGGTGCGCGGCCATGGCCGGCTGCTGCTGGTGGACACCGGCTTCAGCCAGGTGTCGGCGCTGGCGCGCAAGCGCTCGTTCATCCAGGAGCCGCTGGCTGCGCTGCGGGCGCTGGGCGTGCGTGCGCAGGATGTGGCGGACGTCGCGCTCACCCACCTGCACTACGACCATGCGGGCAACCTGCAGCTGTTTCCCGGCGCCAGGATCTGGCTGCAGGAACGCGAGATCGCCTATGCGACCGGCAAGTGCATGTGCGACCGCCGGCAAAGCCATTTCTTCGCGCTGGACGATATCGCGGTGCTGCTCAAGCGCCTGTACGCGGGCGAGGTGCGGCTCATCGACGGCATGCATGGCTTCGCGCCCGGCATCGAGTTCCACCGGGTGGGCGGCCACACCGACGGCCTGCAGATCGTGCGCGTGATGACGCGCCGCGGCTGGGTGGTGCTGGCATCGGACGCGGCGCACTACTACGAGAACCTGGAGCAGGAGAACCCGTTTCCGGCGCTCTTCAGCAAGAGCGACATGCTGCAGGGCTACGCGCTGATCCGCGCGCTGGCCGACGGCGCGGACAACATCGTTGCCGGCCACGATCCGCTGGTGTGCGAGAAATTCCCGCGGCTCGAACTGCCCGCCGAGGCGCCCATCTACCGCATCGCGTGATCCATCTGCTGCAGGGCCGAGCCGGAGCTGGCCACCTGCTCCCGGATCCAGTCGCGAAACAGCATCACCTTGCGCGCATGCCGCTGCAGCTGCGGGCGCACCAGGTAGTACGAGGCGCCGGTGCGCACCGGCAGGTTGAACGGTCGCACCAGGCGCTGGGCCTTGAGGTCGTCCGCCAGCAGCGAGGTCTGGCCGATCGCGATGCCCAGTCCCTCGACCGCCGCCTGCCAGGTCAGCACCGAGGTGCTGAAGCTCATGCGCTCGGCGCTGGCGATTTCCTCGCCGTAGCGGCATAGCCGCGCCCAGGTCGGCCAGTCGGCCTGGCGGTAGTGCGACACGAGCAGGCAGGTCCTGAGCAGCGCCTGCGGGTAGGCGCTGTCCGGCGCGTGCCGGTGCAGGAACGCCGGGCTGCAGACGGGCTCGATCACGTCCTCGAAGAGGAAGTCGGCATCCTGCCCCTGCCAGGCGCCGTTGCCCATCTGGATCGCGAGATCGACGTTGTCGCGGTCGAAGTCCACGTACTTCACCGAATTGGTGATGACCACCGAGATGTCCTTGTAGCGCGCGTGGAAGTCCGACAGGCGCGGTATCAACCACTTGGCGGCGAAGGTGGTGTAGGTCTGGATGCGCAGCGTGCTGTCGGCGCCGCTGCGCATGATGTTGGCGGTGGCCTTGGAGATGGCCTCGAAGGCCGGTGCGATCTCGTCGCCGAAATGCAGGCCCGCCTGCGTGAGGCTGATGCCGTGGCGCTCGCGCCTGAACAGCTCCACGCCCAGGTAGGTCTGCAGCACATTGAGCTGCTTGCTGACCGCCGACTGGCTGATGTGCAGCTCTTGCGCCGCCTTGGTGAGGTTCTGCGTGCGCACCACGGCATCGAAGACCTTCAGGGGATTGAGCGGGGGCAGCTTCTTGGACATGAATCGATTGTAGGAGCGGCATCGCCGCGGGCTGCCTCCAAAAAACATAGCTGCCAGCGCTTTCCACAAGCCATTATTGGATATAAATCCGTCCACAATGACCATATGGCGGGCGCTTATAGCTCACTTTTATGAATCACTGCCCTGCAGCACCAGCGCGTCCACCGCCAGCACGCCCTCGCCTTCTGGCATGACCATCAGCGGATTCACCTCGGCCTCGCGCACCCGCAGCCCGGGCCGCAGCGCCAGCTGCGAGAGATGGGCGATCGCCTGCGCCAGCGCCTCAAGATCGCCCTTGGCGGTGCCGCGCAGGCCCGAGACGGTCTGGAGCAGCTTCACCTCGCCGATCATCTCGCGCGCGGCCTGCAGCGTCACCGGCGCGAGGCGGATGCTGCGGTCCTGCATCACCTCGGCCCAGATGCCGCCCGCGGCCAGCATCACGATCGGGCCCGCGTCCGCGTCCACCCGGTAGCCCAGCAGCACCTCGGCGAGGCCCTTGCGCATGGGCTGCACCAGCACCTCGTCGCAGGCCACGCCCGGCGCGCGCGCCTGCAGGTTGGCGCGCAGCGTGGCGAAGGCCCCGGCCAGCTGCTGCGCATCCTGGATGCCGAGCACCACGCCGCCGACCTCGGTCTTGTGCTGTATCTCGGCGCAGCAGAGCTTGGCAACCACCGGAAAGCCAAAGGGCAGCGCCGCAGGCGGCTGGTCGATGGCGAATGTGGCGGCAGGCGCGTGCGGCACCCGCAGCACATCGAGCAGCCGGTAGGCATCCGACTCCTTGAGCGCAGCCGCCCCATCCACCACACCCGCCGAGGCCGGCTCGCCCGGCACGCGGCGCGCGAACACCGCGGCAATCGCATCGGCGCAGGCTTCGGGCGTGCGAAAGCAGGGGATGCCGGCGCGCGTGAGCTGCGCGAGCGCATCCGGCGCATCGGGCACCAGCATGGCCGCGAGCGGCTTGGCATGGCTGGCGCTGTCGATGATGGGCGCCACCGCCAGATCGGGATTGAAGCGCGCGGACGAGCCGACCACCGCCACCACCAGATCGAACTCGGGCGCGTCGAGCAGTATCTGCAGCGCCTGCTTCATGACCTCGTACTTGGTGCCGGCCAGCGTCAGGTCGAGCACCCGCCCGGCGGTGCCGGGAATGTTCGCGGCCCGCAGCCTGGCGAGCGTTTCGGGCGACACCGTCTGCACCGCCACATCGCGGATGCCCAGCTGGTCCACCACCATCGCCGCGCCGCCGCCGGTGGTGGTGACCACGCCAACACGCTTGCCAGCGTGGCTGCCGGGCGGCAGCTTGCGCGCCAGCGGCATCACCTCGAACAGGGTCTCCAGCATGTCGACCCGCACCACGCCCAGGTCCTTGAGGAAGGCATCGGCGATATCGTCCTCGCCCGCCAGCGCGCCGGTATGCGTGGCCGACATCTCGGCCGCGGCGCTGGAGCGGCCCAGCTTGTAGGCCACCACCGGCTTGCCGCGCCAGGCGGCCTCGCGGGCAAAGGCCTGCAGCTGGGCGCCGTGGTGCAGGCTTTCCAGAAACAGCACATAGCCCTCGATGCCGGGATCGTCCAGCGTGGCGGCGCAGATCTCGCCCACGCTCAGGTCCACCTCGCTGCCCACCGATACCAGCCCGGCAAAGCCCACGCCGCGCGCCTTGCCGCGCGAGACCAGCGCGCCGATCATGCTGCCGCTGTGCGAGGCCACGAACACCTTGCCACGGGGCATGTCCGGCTCGGCAAACGCGGCGTTCGCGGTCAGCATCAGGCCGTTCGACGGATTCACCACGCCCAGGCTGCTCGGCCCGAGGATGCGGATCGGCCAGGCATCGGCGATGCGGCGCAGCTCGGCCTCGCGCGCCGCGCCCTCGGCGCCGGTCTCGGAGAAGCCGCTGGCCAGCACCGTGACCAGCTTCACGCCCAGGCGCGCGCATTCACGCACCGTGTCGACCACGGTGTCGGTGGGCGAGAGCACGAATACGTGCTCGGGCACCTCGGGCAGCGCGGCCAGCGAAGGCCAGGCCTGCTCGCCCTGCACCTCGGCGCGGTTGGGGTTGATGGGATAGACCTTGCCGGCGAAGCCGCTTTGGCGCAGGAACTGCTGCGGCCGGCCGCCGGTCTTGCGGCCGTCGTCGGAGGCGCCGACCAGCGCGACGCTGCGCGGGTACAGCAGCGCCTGGCAAAGGCCGGAGGGTGTGGATTCGGTGCTGGGCATCTTAGGATCCGATATTGGCTTTCTTGAACTGCTGCGCCCAGTAGGCGGTCTCTTCCTGCAGCTCCTTGCTGAACTCCTGCGGGGAATTGCCGATCAGCACCGAGCCCTGCGGCGCCAGCGCATCCTCGAAGGCCTTGGTGTGCACCGCCTTCCGCACCGCCGCGGCCAGCCTGTCGACGATGGGCCGCGGCGTGCCGGCCGGCGCGAGCAGCGCGTTCCACGAGGACGACTTCATCTGCGCCAGGCCCAACTCGGCGAAGGTGGGCACCTGGGGCAGGCCGGGCAGCCGCGCCGGGCCGGCCACCGCAATCGGGCGCACCTTACCGGCAATCAGGTTGGGCATGGCGCCCATCGATGTCATGAACGCGACATCGATGTTGCCGCCCATGAGGTCGTTCATCACGCCGGTGGTGCCGCCATAGGGCACATGCACCATCTTGATGCCGGCGAGCTCCTCCAGCCGCAGCATCGCCATGTGCTGGGTGCCGCCCTGCCCGGTGCTGCCGTAGGACAGGCCATCGGCCTTCTTCTTGGCCAGCGCCTCGAACTCCTGCCAGTTCTTCGCGGGCGACTTGGGGCTGAGCGCCAGCACGCCCGGCGCCTCGGACACCTTGGAGATCGGCTCGAAGCTCTTGAGCGCATCGAAGCGCTGCTGCGGGAACACATAGCGGTTCATCGTGAGCGGCGATGCGGCAAACAGCAGCGTATACCCATCGGGCGCGGCATTCGCCACCGATTCCGAGGCGATGTTGCTGGTGGCGCCGGGCTTGTTCTCGACGATGAACGAGCCCTTGAGCGCCTCGGACAGCGCGCGCGCCACCAGGCGCGCCGCCACGTCGGTCGGGCCGCCGGCCTGAAAGCCCACGACGATCTTCACCGGCCGGCTCGGATAGCCGTCGGCGCCCGCCGCCGCCTGGGCGCCGGAAAAAGCCATCGCGCACAGCGATGCGATGGCGAGGGTGGCCATTCTGCGTTTCATGCAGTTGTCTCCTGGTTCGGCAAAGGGTTCAGGCGGCCTTGGGCGCGCGCTGCGAAAAGCTGCGTTCGAACACGCCTTCCGCGATCCGGTTCTTGAGGATTTCGATGGAGCCGCCGGCGATCATCCAGCCGCGCGTGCGGCGCACGCAGTACTCGATCAGCGCCTCCTGGCTGAAGCCCATGCCGCCCATCACCTGCAGCGCGTCGTTGGACACCTCCCAGCCCGCCATGTTGCAGGCGAGCTTGGCCATGGCGGTGCTCTGGGCGCTCGGCAGGCCATGCTCGCCCTCGAGCGCCGCCTTGTACAGCAGCAGCTGCGCCTGCTCCAGCTTCATCCACATCTCGGCGAACTTCCACTGCAGGCCCTGGAACTCGCACAGCTCGCGGCCGAACTGCTTGCGGGTGAGCGCATGCTCGCGCGCCGCATTGAACGCATAGCGGCCCAGCGCCAGCGCCCGCGAGGAGTTGCCCAGGCGCTCCACGTTGAAGCCGGAAATCTGCTTCTTGAAACCGCCCTCGCCCAGCAGCACGTTCGCCCTGGGAATGCGGCAGTTCTCGAAATACAGCTGCGACCACTGCTCGCCATTCATGAAGCTGGACGGCTGGCCGACCACGAAGCCGGGCGTGCCCTTCTCGACCAGCACCGAGCCGATGCCGCCCACGCCGGGGCCAAAGCGCAGGTAGACCAGGAACAGCTCCGCCTCGGGGCTGTGCGTGGAGAACACCTTGCTGCCGTTGATGATGAAGTCGTCGCCATCCGGCGTGGCGCTGGTCTTGAGCTCGGTGACGGCCGAGCCCGCGTCCGGCTCGGTCATGCCCAGAGAGATGAGCTTTCTTCCGGCCAGCAGATCGGGCAGGAAGCGCCGCTTCTGCTCGGCCGAGGCGTATTCGACGAAGGTGCGGATCGGGCCGAAATTGCCCGCCTGCACGATGTCGGCGCTCTTGGGGCAGTGCAGCGCCACCTGCTGGATCGCCAGCACCGCATGCATCAGCGTGCCGCCCTGGCCACCGTCCGCCTCGGCAAAGCTGATGCCCAGCAGGCCCTGCTCAGCCAGCAGCCGCGCGGTATCCCAGGGGTAGTGCGGCGAATGCGCGCGCTCCAGCGCGCCCGGCGCCAGCTTGTCCCTGGCGAAGCGCGCAACGCTGTCGGCGAATTCCTGATGTTCCAAAGAGAGTGCAAAGTCCATGAAGCGGCCCAAACGTGGTGTGTCTCGATGGGCTGGATCATGCAGCGGCCGCCGCCCTTCCAGTTCTTCCGGTTTCGCCACCAGAAATAACCAAAGCGCATGTCTTGGCGACACTTGCTCCCGCCGCCGCGCCTGGGGATGGCAGATGATCCAGGCAGCGACAAACCAGAGAAAAACTCTCACCGCAGGCAGGAGCCGGATCACCATGTTCGTGTGCGAAAAACTGGGGCGCTTCGGCGCCGACTTCCACGCCGCCAGGCTGCAACCCGAAGTGCTCCACCACGCCCGGCGTGCGCTGGTGGACTGGTACGGCGCGCTGCTCGCCGGCTATGCGATGGCGCCGACCCCGATGCTGGAAAAAGCGCTGGCGCCCGAGCTCGACCAGGGCAAGGCCCGCCTGCCGCTGGGCCGCTGCGCGGCGGTGCGCGCCGCCGCGCTCATCAACGGCACTGCCTCGCACACCGCCGAGGTGGACGACATCTACCGCGAAGCGATCTACCACCCCGGCGCGCCCACCTTCTCGGCGGCGCTGGCGCTGGGCCAGGCCGTGGGGGCGAGCGGGCTGGAGTTCCTCAAGGCCGCGATCGCCGGCTACGAGACCTCGACCCGCATCGGCCGCGCCCTGGGCCGCGCGCACTACCGGCACTGGCACAACACCGGCACCGTGGGCAGCTTTGGCGCCGCCACCGCCGCGGCCTACCTGCTGGGGCTGGATGCACAGCAGACCGCCCATGCGCTCGGCCTGTCGGCCACCTTCGCGGCCGGGCTGCAGCAGGCCTTCAAGCTGGAGTCGCTGGCCAAGCCCCTGCATGCCGGGCGCGCGGCCGAAGCCGGCGTCACCGCCGCCCTGCTGGCCCAGCAGGGCGTGACCGCGTCGCTCGACGTGTTCGAGGGCGCAGCCGGCATGGGCCTGGCCATGAGCGACGGGCCCGACTGGGGCGCCGCGTTCGCCGACCTGGGCCAGGCCTTCAACATCACCGCGATGACCTTCAAGAACCACGCCTGCTGCGGCCACACCTTCGCGCCCATCGACGGCGCGCTGGAGCTGCAAAAACGCCACCGGATCGCTGCGCCGGACATCGAGCGCATCACCATCGCCACCTATGCGCCGGCGCTGGCGGTGGCCGGCAATACCGACCCCACCACCGCATCGGAGGCGCGCTTCAGCATTCCCTTCGTGGTGGCCACCGCGCTGCTGCACGGCAGCGTGCGGCTGGCGGCCTTCGCGCCCGAACGGCTCGCATCCCCCGCCATCCGCGCGCTGATGCGGCGCATCGAGCTGCAGGTCGACCCGCAGCTCGATGCCGCCTTCCCCGGCCGCCGCTCGGCCAGCATCGCCATCCATTGCCGCAATGAGCAGAGCGGGCAGAGTGGGCAGAGCAGGCAGACCTTCAGCCTGCTGCAGCCCACCCGCAAGGGCGACCCCGACCTGCCGCTGTCCGACGACGAGTTGCGCGGCAAATTCCTCGAACTGTCGCTGCCGGTGCTGGGCGAGGCCAGGTGCCAGGCGCTGTCGGCCGCGCTGTGGAACATGGAGCGCGCGGCGGATCTGTCGGCGCTGTGTTAAGAGCCAATGGCTGATGAGCGCAGGCGCTATGCAGTTGGACGAGCCGTGCGGTGCCCGCTGCCAGCCAATGCTGGCCAAAACCCCGCAGGCGCTATGCCTGCCCGCCGCCCAGCTCGCGCTCGATCTGCTCGATGCTGGGAAGGCTGCTTTGCAAGGTTTTGGGCAAGGCGCGGGTGAGCTCGAAGCTGGAAACGCCAATGGGTTTATCCATTCCACGCAAGGCATATTCAGCCAGCACGCGATTGGACTTCTGGCAGAGGATCAGGCCCATGGTGGGCTTGTCGGTTTCATGGCGCAGCTTGTCGTCCACTACATTGCAGTAGAAATTCATCTTGCCGGCATATTCCGGCTTGAAGTCGCCGCGCTTGAGGTCAATGACCACATAGCAACGCAATTTGAGGTGGTAGAACAGCAAGTCGATGTAGAAATCGTCTCCGCCCAGGTCAAGATGGAATTGTCGTCCCACGAAGGCAAAGCCCTGCCCCAGTTCCAACAGGAATTTTTCCAGATGCGCGATCAGGCCGGTTTCCAGCTCCCGCTCATGGAAGCTCGCTTCCAGCGTCAAGAAGTCAAACAGGTAGGGATCCTTGAGCGTTTGCTGCACGAGATCGGAATCCGGCGATGGCAAACGCAGTGCGAAGTTGCTCGCCACTCGGCCCTGCCGCTTGTGCGCAGCGGTTTCGATCTGCATTAGCAGGATGTTCCGGCTCCAGCCGTTCTCTATGGCGGCACGCATATACCACTGTCGCAGGGTCAACCCTGGCGATCAGCTCTGCATGGTGCCCCCAGGGCAGAGACAGCAGGAGTTCAGGCGCGCAGTCTGGTGCGGCATCTGCTGATCGCATCAGGCCTTCCATGCTTTGTGCCACAGGCTGTGGCACTTTCTCGAAGTCCCCGGCGGCTACAGCCAAATACGGATACTCGCGATAGAAGGCCAGCATGCGCTTGATGTTCCGCTCCGAAAACCCCTTCTCCTGCGGTAGTTCGTTGTGCAGATCCTTCGCCAAGCGGGGGATAACGGCAGCGCCCCAGCCTTCCTGCTGCTGGCGTCTGTCGATGAGGGCGCCGATGTCCCAGTACAGCCGGATCAGCTTCGCATTGACCGCCAGCATCGCCCGTGTCTGCGCATGGCGAATCCGCTGTTTGATATCGGCCAGAAGTGCCGGGTAGTCGGTCGGCAAATGTGCGCTCATGCAGCTCCCTCCTTTGGTGTCGATGGCGGCGGCGCATGCAGTCTTTCGTGCCCGCTCCGGCAGCCGCCCGGATACTCCCCTTTTCCACCACCTTCAGCAAGCGCAGGCTAGACCGCCAAGTCTCTGGACCCGATGCAACGGCCTCGGACTGCAAAAACGGCAGAACGTGCAAACACGATGCGCCACGAATTTACACCGACCCCATTGATCTCACTGGCCCATCTTGAAGCAAGATGGGCCGAGATCAGGCGCTGTAAACAATCAAACATTGATCGGTCGGCAAAGGGCCGTGAATGCTAGGTTTCGCGGGGAAATCGGGCCACGGCCTTTGCGGGAATCGCTGGAAGTACCCCCAGTTGTACCCCCATGGGGGTATCGGGATGATAGATCAGTCCGGCTACCGGTGCCAGCGCCGCGCCCAGCCGGATAAATCGGTTATGGCGCAGACCGCATTGTTGGCTGACGCCTTGAACGGTACGCGATGAGATGCAGGGTAACGGGCCGCTGTGGCCCAGACCTTGGAGAACTCCCATGGCAGACCATCACAACCGCCACAATCCGCTGGGGCAAGACGCCCTGTTCACTACGCCGGCCTCGCTCATGCTCGATGCCCGCCTCACGCCATTGGAGCGCAATGGCTGGCAGGTCCTGCGCATGCTGCGCTCTGCCGAGGGCATCAGTCCGCTGGCGAATCTGGGGCAGTTGCGCCGCTATCTCACCTCCACCCCGCTGAGGCAGCGGGCCGGGTACGAGACGGCCCGGCGCGTTCTCGTCGTGCTTCGGCTGACGGGGTGGATCAGTCTGGTGGGCCAGCAGCGCGATCCTCTGACCGGCCATGTGCTCAGCGAGCTGTATCAGGTTCAAGAAAGCGCCCTGCACTTCCAGCAGGCCTGCGCGCTCGATGCCAGTCTGCCCGCGCTTCTGCAAGCCTCCATCGGCCACGAAAACAACCAGGTAGATCGGGTGGCCGTCCACATTCAGGCAACGCTCGCGCAGGCACCTGAAGCCGCCTCCATGGTGGCCCACGATCAGCGTCACGATGACGATGATTTGCCCCCTACGCCGCCGTCGCAGGCGAGCGAAGCAGCCGACCCACTGCCATTGTCTGGCGATTCCGCTGGCAGCACGCGTGTTCCGCAACAGACCGGACACGCTCGCCATATGACGGCTGAGCAGGGCAGTACGTATGTATTGACCCACCGGAATCTGCACAGGTCAGGCCGCTAATGCACATGCCTCAGC
>NZ_JBMDII010000042.1:0-44014 GCF_057808605.1 Comamonas sp. FG99 | reverse complement strand
CCAGGGACCTACGGATTAACAGTCCGGCGCTCTACCGACTGAGCTATTGAGGAATGAGACCGCGATTATATACACAAAAAACCGGCTCGCCGAGCAAACTGCCGGCAAGCTCAGCCGCCCGGTTCGGGGCGCCGCCAGAGCCAGGCAAGCACGCAGGCCATGCACAGCGATGCGCTGGCGGCCACCCAGCGCGGAACATGGGCAACCAGCAGCACCACGGCGCACAAGGCCATGAGGATGGTGGCGCTCCATTTCGCCCTGCGGCTGACCTTGCCGCCGTTGGCCCAGTTTTGCAGCATGGGGCCGAACAGCCGGTGGCGCCACAGCCAGGCGTGCAGGCGCGGCGAGCTGCGCGCGGCCGCCCAGCCAGCCATGAGGATGAAGACCGTCGTCGGCAGGCCGGGAACGACGATGCCGATCACGCCCATCACCAGGCACAGCACCGCGAAGGCCATCAGCAGCCAGCGCGCGGCAGCGGGCAGGGGCGCTTGCCTGGGCGCGGGCGGCGGGGATTCGGGCGGTTGCGGCATGGGCTGCATTGTCCTGCATGCGCCGGGGCGATCGGCGGGTTATGCTGCGGGCTGTGATGGCATTGCAGCCGTCGCCGCTTTTTTGCCTTTGACATGCCATGACCATCCACGCGATCTTGAAGATGGGCGACCCGCGCCTGCTGCGCATTGCCCAGCCGGTGACCCAGTTCGATACCGACGAGCTGCATCAGCTGGTGCAGGACCTGCTGGACACCATGCGCGCCGCCAGCGGGGCGGGCCTCGCGGCACCGCAGATCGGGGTGGATCTGCAGGTGGTGATGTTCGGCTCCAACGAGCGCAATCCGCGCTATCCGGACCGTCCTCTGGTGCCGCCAACGGTGCTGATCAATCCGGTGATCACGCCGCTGTCCAATGAAGAGGAGCGCGATTGGGAGGGCTGCCTGTCGGTGCCCGGCATGCGTGGGCTGGTGCCGCGCTGGTCGCAGATCCGCTATACCGGCTTCGACCAGTATGGCGATGCCATCGATCGCAGCGTGGAGGGCTTTCATGCGCGCGTGGTGCAGCATGAGTGCGATCACCTGTGGGGCAAGCTCTATCCCATGCGGATGCGCGACTTCCGCCAGTTCGGCTTTACCGAGGTGTTGTTTCCCGAGCTGGGCGCGGCCGACGATTCCGGCGACTGAGGCAGGGGCGGGTGCCTGCCTGCTATCCTCGTGCGGACATATTTGCATGCAGTTTTTGAGACAATTTTTGTATACACAAAAGTCAATTCTATTTATACCGTCAGGTGGATGAACGCCGGCGGCCCGCCTTGTACAGTGCCTTTTCAAACGAAGCGATTGCGGGCACCAGGGTAATCGGGTCGAGGCGCTGTCACTTGCCCCATGCCCGCGGCAACCAACAAGGAGACAGGCATGGAAAAGAGTTCCGACCATTCGTCGGCGGCCGCCGTTCGCCGGCCCGAGGATGAGCAGCTGGGCTGGGCGGCAAATATTCTTTATGGCTTTCAGCATGTGCTGACCATGTATGGCGGCATCGTTGCCGTCCCGCTGGTCATGGCGAATGCCGCGGGCATGTCGGCCGCAGACACCGGGCTGCTCATCACCGCCTGCCTGTTCATGGGCGGCCTCGCCACCTTGCTGCAGACGCTGGGGATTCCATTCTTCGGCTCGCGCCTGCCGCTGGTGCAGGGCGTTTCCTTCTCCGGTGTGGCCACCATGGTCAGCATTTTGCACACCGGCGGCGGCATGCAGGGCGTGCTGGGCGCGGTGATGCTCTCATCGCTGCTGGGCCTGCTGATTGCGCCGGTGTTTTCCAAGCTCACGCGCTTTTTCCCGCCGCTGGTCAATGGCTGCGTGATCACGGTCATCGGCCTGTCGCTGATGCCGGTGGCGGCGCACTGGGCCATGGGCGGCGACAGCCAGGCGGCGGGCTATGGCAGCGTGGGCAATATCGGCCTGGCGGGCCTGTCGCTGGCCATTGTGCTGGTGCTGAGCAAGCTCGGCAATGCCATGATTTCGCGCCTGTCCATCCTGCTGTCCATCGTGCTCGGTACCGCCGTGGCCACGCTGATCGGCATGGCGGACTTCTCGGCCGTGGGCCGCGGCGCCTGGTTTGCCGTGCCGATGCCGCTGCATTTCGGCTGGCCCACCTTCGGCCTGGCCGCGACCATCTCCATGAGCATCGTGATCATGGTGACGCTGGTGGAGACCTCGGCCGACATCCTGGCGGTGGGCGACATCATCGGCACGCGGGTGGACTCGCGCCGCCTGGCCGACGGCCTGCGCGCCGACATGCTATCGAGCGCGGTGGCGCCATTCTTCGGTTCGTTCACCCAAAGCGCATTTGCGCAGAATGTCGGCCTGGTTGCGGTCACCGGCATCAAGAGCCGCTATGTCGTGGCCTGCAGCGGCCTGATCCTGATCGCCTTCGGCCTGCTGCCGGTCATCGGCCGGCTGGTGGCCTGCGTGCCGCCGGCGGTGCTGGGCGGCGCCGGGCTGGTGCTGTTCGGCACCGTGGCGGCCAGCGGCATCCGTACGCTGGCCAAGGTGGAGTACCACAACAACATGAACCTGATCATCGTCGCGGCCTCCATCGGCATGGGCGTGTTGCCCATGGTCAAGCCCGACTTCTACCACCATTTTCCGGCCTGGTTCGCCACGATGTTCCATTCGGGCATCAGCTCGACCGCGGTGACGGTGCTGCTGCTGAACCTGCTGTTCAACCATTTCCAGCGCGGCAACCCCGACCAGCCCTCGGTGTTCGAGGCGGGCTCGGAGCGCATTCTGAGCGAGGCGGTGATCAAGGCCCTGGCCGATGGCGACCGGTTCGAGAACGGCAAGGTCTTCGACAAGGATGGCAATGAGGTGCCGGTCAGGCCAGCGGCTCTCGGCCACGGCCATTGATTGCGGCCTAGGCCTCGGTGTGGTCGGACAGCGCCCACAGCACCTCGGTCTCGAGCGCGATCTGGCGCACATTGCTTTGCAGCTCGGCGCCCTGTAGCAGGAAGGTGTCTTCCACACGCTCGCCCAGGGTGCTGATCTTGGCCAGCTCCACGCTCAGCTGGTGGCGGGCCATGATGCGCGCCACGGTGTAGAGCAGGCCGGCGCGGTCGGCGGCCGAGATCGACAGCAGCCAGCGCTGGCCTTTGTCGTCGGGCTGCAGCGATACGCGCGGCGCCACTGGAAAGCTCTTGACCCGGCGCGACACGCGGCGCTGCACCGGCTCGGGCAGCGGCCCGGCGGCGGTGAGCACCTGGCTCAGATGGCTTTCGACCAGCGTGGCGAGCTCGCGGTAGTGCTGCTGCAGCGTGGGCGCGACCACCTGGAAGGTGTCGAGCGCATAGCGGTTCAGCGCGGTGTGGATGCGCGCATCGAGGATCGACAGCCCGGCGCGGTCGAAGTAGCTGCAGATGCGCGCGAACAGGTCGGGCTGGTCGGCGGTGTACACCAGCACCTGCAGCCCGTCGCCCGCGAGCGAGGGGCGCGCGCGCACGATGGGCGTGGCCGAGCCCACGGCGCGCGAGAGCTGGCGCGTGTGCCAGGCGATGTCGGTCGCCTCGTGGCGCATGAAGTACTGCACGCCCAGCGTCTCCCACAGCGCCTTGTGCGACTCGAAGGGCTGCGCCTGCAGCGCCAGCAGCACCAGCGCCTCGCGCTTGCGCGCCTCCACCTGCGAGGCGATGTCGGGTGCGCGGCCGCCCAGCACGCGCAGCGTGGCGCGGTACAGGTCTTCGAGCAGCTTGCCCTTCCAGGCATTCCACACCTTGGGGCTGGTGCCGCGGATGTCGGCCACCGTCAGCAGGTACAGCGCGGTGAGGTTGCGCTCGTTGTGCACGCGCGTGGCGAAGGCGCGGATCACGTCGGGGTCGCTGGTGTCCTGCTTTTGCGCCACCTGGCTCATGGACAGGTGTTCGCGCACCAGGAACTCGACCAGCTGCGCGTCGTCGCGCGCGATGCCGTGCTCCTTGCAAAAGCGCCGCACCTCGCTGGCCCCGATCTCGGAGTGGTCGCCGCCGCGGCCCTTGCCGATGTCATGGAACAGCGCGGCCAGGTACAGCAGCCAGGGCTTGTCCCAGCCGGCGGCCAGCTGGGAGCAGAACGGGTATTCGTGCGCATGCTCGGCGATGAAAAAGCGCCGCACGTTGCGCAACACCATCAGGATGTGCTGGTCCACCGTGTAGACGTGGAACAAGTCGTGCTGCATCTGGCCCACGATGCGGCGGAACGGCCACAGGTAGCGCCCGAGCACCGAGGTCTGGTTCATCAGCCGCATGGCGTGGGTGATGCCCGTCGGCTGCTGCAGGATGGCCATGAAGGTGGCGCGGTTGACCGGGTCCTTGCGGAACTGCGCCCCCATCACGTTGCGCGCGTGGTACAGCGCGCGGAAGGTACGCGCCGACAGGTCCTTGACGCCCGGTGTGGTCTCGTACAGCAGGAAAGTGCGCAGGATGGCGTGCGGGTTGCGCAGGTAGAGGTCGTCCTGCGCCACCTCGATCAGGCCGGCCTTCTCGAAGAACTCGTCGTCGATGCGGCGCGGGCTGTGGTTGCCCGGGTGCAGGCGCTCGTCGATATTGAGCAGCATGATCTGCGACAGCTGCACCACCGCCTTGGCGGCCCAGTAGTAGCGCTTCATCAGCTGCTCGCTGGCGCGGATCGGAAAGCGGTGGCCGGCCGGTGTCTCGCTCTTGTAGCCGAAGGATTCGGCCACCGTGGTCTGCAGGTCGAACACCAGCCGGTCTTCGCGCCGCCTGGCCAGGATGTGCAGCCGCGCGCGGATCAGGCTCAGCAGCGCCTCGTTGCGCTGCAGGTTGCGCAGCTCGTAGGGCGTGACGATGCCGTTGGTGGCCAGCTCCTTCCAGTTGCGCCCGAGCCGGGTGGCGCGGGCGATCCACAGGATCAGCTGCAGATCGCGCAGGCCGCCGGGCGATTCCTTGCAGTTGGGCTCCAGCGCGTAGGCGGTGTTGTCGTACTTGCTGTGGCGCTGCTGCATCTCCAGCGTCTTGGCGACGACGAAGGCCTGCGGCTCCAGCGCCTGGTTGAAGGCCTGCTGGAACTGCCGGAACAGGCCCGCATCGCCGGTGATGCGGCGCGACTCCAGCTGCGCCGTCTGCACCGTGATGTCGGCCGCGGCCTCGCGCACGCAGTCGGCCACGGTGCGCACGCTGGAGCCGATCTCCAGCCCCATGTCCCAGCACATGCCGATAAAGGCCTCGATGCTGCCGCGCAGCCGGGCATCACCGCCCATGTCGGCATCCTGGGGCAGCAGCACCAACACGTCGATGTCGGAGTAGGGGAACAGCTCGCCGCGGCCGTAGCCGCCCACGGCGGCCAGGCACAGCCCGGCGGGCATGCCGGCCTGCGTCCACAGCGTCTGCAGCAGGCCGTCGGCCAGCGCCGACAGCTGGCGCAGATGCGCCGCGATGCCCCGGGAAGTACTGCCGGCCATGATGGCGGCGAACACCTGCTGCCGGTCCTGCTGGTATTGCTGGCGAACCGTGGAGAGGTCGGAAGGAGCGGAAGGCGCGGGCTTGGCGGTCATCGGTCGGTCAGTTGGTGGAGTCACACCGAGGCAAGCAATGACTATGCCATGCCTGGCCCGGTCAGCACTTGGTGGTGGTCACGAATTCGGGCAGCTGCGGATAGCCTTCGGACAGCGTCAGCACTTCGAAGCCGGTGTCGGTCACCAGCACCGTGTGCTCCCACTGGGCTGACAGGCTGCGGTCCTTGGTCACCACGGTCCAGCCGTCGTTGCCCCAGTCCTTGATCTCGCGGCGGCCCAGGTTCAGCATCGGCTCCACGGTGAAGATCATGCCGGTCTGCAGCTCCACGCCGGTGCCGGGCTTGCCGTAGTGCAGGATCTGCGGCTCGTCGTGGAACACCTTGCCGATGCCGTGGCCGCAGTACTCGCGCACCACCGACAGGCCATGCCCCTCGGCGAAGCTCTGGATCGCATGGCCGATGTCGCCCAGCCGGGCGCCGTTCTTCACCTGCTGGATGCCCAGCCACATGGCCTGGTAGGTCAGATCGCACAGGCGCTTGCCGGCGATGGTGCCTTCGCCCACCACGAACATGCGGCTGGTGTCGCCGAAATAGCCGGCAGGGGTGATCACCGTCACGTCCACGTTGACGATGTCGCCCTTCTTCAGCGGCTTGTCATTCGGTATGCCGTGGCAGACCACGTGGTTGACCGAGGTGCACAGGTGGCCCGGGTAGGGCACCATGCCTGGCGGCTGGTAGCCGATGGTGGCCGATTTGGTGCCTTGCCGGGTCATGCATTCCAGGCCCAGGCGGTCGATCTCCAGCGTGGTGATGCCGGGGCGGATGTGGGGGGTGATGCGGTCCAGCACTTGCGACGCGAGGCGGCAGGCCTCGCGCATGTGTTCAATGTCTTCGGCAGAATTGATTTTGATGGTCATGGTGGCGAATTATCCCACCCGGCCGATTGGCATGCGGGGCAACTGGCTTAGTCCGCGCAGGGCGCACAGTAGAATCCCGGATTGCCGACGCGCGGGCGCACTGCCTGGCAGCAGTCTCTTTCTTTCCGATCTCCTTTTTCTCCTCCATAGGCCGCCACGTGACCTTGCACCTGATTTCATTTGCGGGTGGGAATGCCCTTAGCGCTTTTCGCGCCCAGCAACTGCAGACCGCGCTCGCCGCGATCCATCCAAAGATAACGGGCATTGCTGCCCGTTTCGTCCATCTGGTGGCCACGCAAACCGAGCCGGCCGCTGCCGGGCGCGAGCGGCTGCAGGCGCTGCTGAGCTACGGCGACCCGTACCAGGGGCCCGAGGACGGCGTGCTGCTGGTCGTCACGCCGCGCCTGGGTACGATCTCGCCCTGGGCCTCCAAGGCCACCGACATCGCACGCAACTGCGGGCTGGATGTGTTTCGCGTCGAGCGCGTCACCGAATACCGCATCGGCCTGAAAAGTGGTCTTCTGGGCGGTGCCCCCGAGCTGAGCGCCGAGCAGGTGGCCCGGATCGCCGCGCTGCTGCACGACCGCATGACCGAATCGGTCTTCGCCACCAGCGAGGAGGCGCGGCAGCTGTTCTCCACGCTGCAGGCCGCGCCGATGGAGTTCGTCGACGTGCTCGGTGGCGGCAGGGCAGCGCTAGCGGCCGCCAACAAGCAGTGGGGCCTGGCGCTTGCCGACGACGAGATCGACTACCTGGTCGATGCCTTCGGCGGCCTCAAGCGCAACCCCACCGATGTGGAGCTGATGATGTTCGCGCAGGCCAACAGCGAGCACTGCCGCCACAAGATCTTCAACGCCCAGTTCACCATCGACGGCGTGGCGCAGGAGAAATCGCTGTTCGGCATGATCCGCAACACCGAGCAGCTCGCGCCGCAGCACACCATCGTGGCCTATGCCGACAATGCCTCCATCATGGAAGGCCATGCGGTCGAACGATTCCTGGCCAGATTCGATTCCAGCACCGATGCACAAGGCGCACCAAGCTATCAAAAGACGAGCGCCACCAACCATGTGCTGATGAAGGTGGAAACGCACAACCACCCGACGGCGATCTCGCCCTTCCCCGGCGCCTCGACCGGCGCGGGCGGCGAGATCCGCGACGAGGGCGCCACGGGCCGCGGCTCCAAGCCCAAGGCCGGCCTGACCGGCTTCACGGTCTCCAAGCTGTGGGGCAGCGAAGTGGGCAAGCCCGAGCACATCGCCAGCCCGCTGCAGATCATGATCGAGGGCCCGCTGGGTGGCGCGGCCTTCAACAACGAATTCGGCCGTCCCAACCTGACCGGCTACTTCCGCGAGTACGAGCAGCAGGTCGGCGACATCACGCGCGGCTACCACAAGCCCATCATGATCGCGGGCGGCCTGGGCGTGATCGACTCCGGACTGACGCAGAAGATCGAGTTCCCGGTCGGCACGCTGCTGATCCAGCTGGGCGGCCCCGGCATGCGCATCGGCATGGGCGGCGGTGCTGCCAGTTCCATGGCCAGCGGCACGAACGCGGCCGAACTGGACTTCGACTCCGTGCAGCGCGGCAATCCCGAGATCGAGCGCCGCGCCCAGGAAGTCATCAACCACTGCTGGGCCCAAGGCGACAAGAACCCCATCCTGGCCATCCACGACGTGGGTGCCGGCGGCCTGTCCAATGCCTTCCCCGAGCTAACCAACGATGCGGGCCGTGGCGCGCGCTTTGACCTGCGCGCCGTCAACCTGGAGGAATCCGGCCTGGCGCCCAAGGAGATCTGGTCCAACGAAAGCCAGGAACGCTATGTGCTGGCCATCGCACCCGACTCGCTGGCCGAGTTCACGGCCTTCTGCGAGCGCGAGCGCTGCCCGTTCGCCGTGATCGGCACGGCCACCGAAGAACGCCAGCTGGTGCTGGAGGACACGGCCGTGGCCGCCGGAGAGCAGAAGTTCCCGGTCGACATGCCGATGGACGTGCTGCTGGGCAAGCCGCCCAAGATGCACCGCGACGTGAAGAGCGTCACACGCGCGCTGCCCGCGCTGAACCTCGATGGCGTGCCGCTGGAGAAGGCCGTGATCGAGGTGCTGGCCCACCCCACCGTGGCTTCCAAGCGCTTTTTGATCACCATTGGCGACCGCGCCGTGGGCGGTCTCACCCACCGCGACCAGATGGTCGGTCCCTGGCAGGTGCCGGTGGCCGACGTGGCGGTCACGCTGGCCGACTTCAAGGGCTTTGCCGGCGAGGCCATGGCCATGGGCGAGCGTACGCCGCTGGCGGCGATCAATGCCCCGGCGTCGGGCCGCATGGCGGTGGCCGAAGCCATCACCAACATGCTGGCCGCGCCCATCGAGCTGTCCAAGGTCAAGCTCTCGGCCAACTGGATGGCGGCCTGCGGCGAGCCCGGCGAAGACGCGGCGCTCTACGCCACCGTCAAGGCCGTGGGCATGGAGCTGTGCCCGCAGCTGAACATCTCCATCCCGGTGGGCAAGGACTCGCTGTCCATGCGCACCCAGTGGAGCGACAACGGCGCGGTGAAGAAGGTCACCTCGCCCGTCAGCCTGATCATCACCGGCTTTGCGTCCATCGCCGACGTGCGCGGCACGCTCACGCCGCAGCTCGACGCCGACGAGGAAAACACCACGCTGGTGCTGGTGGACCTGGGCCGCGGCAAGATGCGCATGGGCGGCTCCATCCTGGGCCAGGTGCTGGGCCAGTCCGGCAATGAAACGCCCGACCTCGATGACGCCAAGGACCTGATCGCCCTGGTCAACGCCGTCAACGACCTGCGCGGCAAGGGCCAGATCCTGGCCTACCACGACAAGGGCGACGGCGGCCTGCTGGCCACGGCCGCCGAGATGGCTTTTGCCGGCCACGTGGGCGTGGCGCTGAATGTGGACATGCTGGTCACCGAAGGCGACGGCATCAGCGACAGCCGCATGGAATCGGGCGATGCCAAGAACTGGGCGCAGCAGGTCAGCGGCCGGCGCGAAGAGATGACGCTGCGCGCGCTGTTCAACGAAGAGCTGGGCGTGGTGCTGCAGGTGCGCAGCAGCGAGCGCAATGCGGTCATGCAGACCCTGCGCGAGCACGGCCTGGCCACCTGCAGCCATTTCGTCGGCAACACCCGGCCGCTGTCGAGCAGCATCGACGTGGGCAAGGGCGAGCTGCAGGTCTGGCGCGATGCCAAGAAGGTGTTCGGCGCTTCGCTCAGCGACCTGCACCAGGTCTGGGATGCGGTGAGCTGGAAGATCGCCCAGCAGCGCGACAACCCGGCCTGCGCCGACAGCGAGCACAGCGTGGCCGGCGAGCCCACCGACCCGGGCATGCACCTGCACCTGACGTTCGACCCCGCAGAGAACCCCGCTGCACCCCTCCTGAACCTGGGCGCGCGGCCCCGCGTGGCCGTGCTGCGCGAGCAGGGCGTGAACTCGCATGTGGAAATGGCCTATGCCTTCACCGAGGCCGGTTTCGAGGCGGTGGATGTGCACATGACCGACCTGCAAAGCGGCCGCGCGCAGCTGCAGGACTTCGCCGGCGTGGTCGCCTGCGGCGGCTTCAGCTATGGCGACACGCTGGGCGCCGGCATCGGCTGGGCGCGCTCCATCACCTTCAACGAGCGCCTGTCCGCGCAGTTCCAGCGGTTCTTCGGCCGCAGCGACACCTTTGGCCTGGGAGTGTGCAATGGCTGCCAGATGTTTGCCGAGCTGGCCGACATCATCCCCGGCGCGCAGGACTGGCCGCGCTTCACGCAGAACCAGAGCAACCGCTTCGAGGCCCGCCTGTCCATGGTCGAGGTGCTGGAGTCGCCCAGCCTCTTCCTGCAGGGCATGGCCGGCAGCCGCCTGCCGATCGCCGTCGCGCATGGCGAGGGCTACGCCAACTTCAAGTACCGCGGCAATGCCGACAAGGCCATCGCCGCCATGCGCTACGTGGACAACCGCGGCCGCGCCACCGAGCAGTATCCGTTCAACCCGAACGGCTCTGCAGGCGGCCTCACGGCCGTGACCACCGCCGATGGCCGCTTCACGGCCATGATGCCCCACCCCGAGCGCGTGTTCCGCAACGTGCAGATGAGCTGGACCAGCGGCGACAAGTCGCAGTTCAGCCCCTGGATGCGCGTGTGGCGCAACGCGCGCAAGTGGCTGGGTTGATGCATTGAATCACCCTGCAAAGCAGACAAAGGCCCTTCGGGGCCTTTTGTTTTTTGAGGATGGGGTGGCCGAGGTGGCCGCTATTGCTCCAGCATCCGCCCCGTGCGTGCGCGGGCCTGCCGGACCAGGGTGGAGATCAGCACGGTCTCGGGCAGGTTGTGCCAGTAGCGGCGCGGCATTGCGCGCAGCATGGCCTGTTCCTTGAGGTGGGCCGGGTTGAAGGTGCTGGCGTAGTAGCTCAGCCACAGGGCTTCGCCCGCGTTGGGCGGTGGCGCATCGCAGCGCCGCGCGCCAGGCCTGCACATGCCGGTCCACGCCCTGCATGGCCTGGCGTATGCGCCGGCCGTCCTTCTCGGGCGCGAGGCGGGCCAGCCCGTCGTCCGTGGGCAGCTCCGCATTGATGCTCCGCCGGCCGGCATGGTGCCCCGCCAGTGCGAGCAATTCCACGCGGCCTTTTTACTGTGTGCCCGGTATGGGGGCAGGCTCACACTTTTAGCCGGCCTGCCTTGATATCGGCGCGGATCTGGTCGTTGACGCGGGTTTGCCAGCCTCGCCCCAGTCCCTTGAGTGCCGACAGTACATCGGCATCGAATCGGATGGTTGTTGGCACCTTGGGGTTGTCCTTGACGGATCCAACGGGACGCCCCCGCTTTCTGGATTCCATTTCTTCTGGGGTATGGACCGCGCCGTGTTCGCTGCGTACAGCCTGGTCAACGCTGCGAAGTAGTGCCGCCTCGAATTCCTGCAATTCCGGGTCTTTAATCTTGGGCATCGAACTTCTCCTTGATCGCCTTGAGTACCTCGGCACTGATGTTGTCGAACTTGGCTTTCGCGTAGACGATGATAAGAACCACTTCTCCCCGTGCATTGCGCGTGAAGTAGACCACGCGAGCGCCGCCGCGCTTGCCCATGCCTGAGCGAGCCCAGCGGACTTTGCGCAGGCCGCCAGAGCCAGGGATCACATCTCCGGCCTCTGAATTCACAGCGATCCAGTCGATGAACTCAAAACGTTCATCTTCAGACCAAACCCTGGCGGACCAGGCGATGAACTCAGGGGTTTCAATGACTGTGAACACGGATTAATTGTACTAACATAATATTCTGCTTGGATGAATATTTTGTTATAACAAATAAATTAGTCATCGTCAAAGCGATGCTGCAAGCAGCGCCGCATGGAGGCGTGGTGTCCACGCTGGGCACTTGCGGTAAAAGGCCCAGGCACCCCAGTGTCCATTTGATCGGGGGCCGGGCCAAAACTCATCCCGCCTACCGAAAATCGAATGCCTGCGGGTGGTTGGCCAGGCTGCCTGTGAGTGCCGCGTAGAGGATGGTCTTGCCGTCGATGGATTCACTGCCACCGCCGATGTTCAGCCAGCTCAGCTTTTCGCTGCTGCCGTTGCGGCTGAGCAGCACACCGTACATGGCATCGTGGCCGGGCGAGTACATCACCGCGATCTGCTGCTCGGCGCAATGGTGCGGCTTGCAGGCCTGCATGACCTGGTAGCTGCGGCCGGCCATCTCCACCGCTACGGCCGGGGATTCGACCACGCCCTTTTTCACCCAGGTCGGCAGCTGGTGGCCGCGGGCCATGGCGTCAAAGGCGTGCCGGGCGCGCGTGTCCTTGGCAATGGCGCTGAAGCTCCAGCGGGCGCCGGCAGCGCCGCCTTGCTCGGCGGCCGTGGCGCTGGGGATGACCGGGGTTGCCGCCATGACCGCCATGGCTGTGATCGCCAGGCTGGCGGCCCGCAGCAGCCTGGCGCCTGTGTTGTGCTGGACGGTGGATGTCGGTTGCATGGGCAGTTTCCTTTCTAGGCAGCCATGGTACCGGGGCTAGCGCTGGAAGGCCGTGGGGCAGATCAGCCGCGCCAGCGCATCCACGCGCTTTTCCATGTCTTGCCGGGTTTGCCCGGCACGGGCGCGGATGCCGATGCTGTGGGCGGTCGAGGCCAGCAGGAAGCCCAGCGATTCGATGTCGCTGCCTTGGGGCAGTGCGCCCCTGTCCACGGCTGCTTGCAGGCCGGCGTGGAGCTGGCTGTCCATCTCTTGCAGCACCTCGTCCAGCACCTGCCGGATCTCGGGATCGGTCAGCGCCTCGGCGGTCGCGGTCGAGATCACCGCGCAGCCGCTGAGGCCGATGTCTTCGCGCGAACCATCCACCGCGATGGCGGCGCGCAGGTAGCGCGCAATCACGTCGGCAAAGGAGCGGTCGCTCGGGTGGGGCGCCAGCGCGGCGCCGAAATGCTGCCGCGCATGGTCCTGGAACAGCCGCATCGCCTTGAGGTAGATGGTGCGCTTGTCGCCCAGCCCGGCATAGAGGCTGGGCCGGTTCAGGCCGGTGGCCGCGGCCAGCGCGTCCAGCGAGGTGCCCGAGTAGCCACTCTTCCAGAACGTGTGCAGGGCCAGTTCCAGGGCTTGCTCGGGATCGTAGCTGCGGGGCCTGCCGCGGGGTTTGGCGGTGGTTTTCATACTGGTTCGCAAAAAATTCCTTGACCATTTTATTCGAATCGGTACAGAATAAATTTTTTGCGAATCAGTACATAAATAAGGCCATGCCTCCATTTCTCCTTTCCAGATCCTGCCGCGCCGGCTTGCTGCTTGCCGCCATCTGTGCCGCGCTGGCCGGTTGCGACCGTGGCGCCGGCCCTGCCAGCCGCCCGACGCCCGTCCATCTCGTGACCGCAAATGCAGCCACAGACCCTGCCGCGGCCACCTTCTCGGGCACGCTCGTGCCCCGCATAGAAAGCCAGCTGTCGTTCCGTGTGCCGGGCCGGATGACTGTGCGCCGGGCCGATGCAGGTATGGCGGTGGCCCGTGGCGAGGTGCTGGCGCGGTTGGACGACACGCCGTTCAAGCTCGCGGTGCAAGAAGCGGCGGCCGAGCTGGCACAGGCCCAGGCCACGCTCGCGCGGCTGCGCCGCGACGTCGAGCGCAACCGCGCCCTGGCGCAGTCGGGCGCCGTTGCACGGGCCGATTTCGATGCGCTGCAGACCCAGCAGGCTGCCACCCAGGCGCAGGTGCACGGCGCGCAAAGCCGCCTCGAGCGGGCGCGCAACGATCTGGCCTATACCGCCTTGACCGCGCCCGCCGCCGGCACCGTGGCCCTGGTACAGGCCGAGCCGGGCCAGGTGGTGGCCGCTGGCACGCCGGTGCTGCGGCTGGCACGGGCCGGCGAGCAGGAAGTGCAGGTGGATGTGCCGGAAGGCCGCATCGGCCTCATCAGCCCGGCGCAGCCGGCCACGGTGCGCCTGCTCAGCCTGCCGCAGGCCGAGTGGGCCGGCACGGTGCGCGAGATCGCCAGCGTGGCCGATCCCGCCACCCGCACCTACCGCGTGCGCGTGGCCGTGGCCGGGCTGCCCGAGGCCGCGCGCCTGGGCATGAGCGCGTCGGTGCGCTTCGAGCCGGCCGGCGCTGAGCAGTCTGGGCCGCTGCAGCTGCCGATCAGCGCCTTGTTCCAGCACCAGGAGCAGCCCGCCGTCTGGGTGCTGCCCGACGATGCCCGGCATCTGGTGCTGCGGCCGGTGGTGCTGGCCGGCATGGGGACCGACACCATCGCGGTCGCGGCCGGCATCGCGCCGGGCGAGCGCGTGGTGGCGGCCGGCGTGCACCGGCTGGATGCGGGCATGGCGGTGCAGGCCTGGGATGGGCAGCTGCCATGAGCGCCGCACGGCCGCTCCGAAGGCGCTCGCACCCGCAGTGCGAAGCGCGGAGGGTATTCCGATGAATGGGCGCTTCAACCTGTCCGCATGGGGGCTGCGCCATGGCGCGCTGGTCAGCTTCGCGATGATCCTGGCACTGCTGCTGGGTGCGCTGGCGTACTTCAAGCTTGGCCGCGCCGAAGACCCCAACCTGAGCATCAAGGTCATGACCATCGACGTGGCCTGGCCGGGCGCCACCGCGCGCGAGCTGGAGCAGCAGGTGGTCGAGAAGATCCAGCGCAGCCTGCAGGAGGTGCCGCACTTCGACTATGTGAACAGCCATATCCGGCCCGGCCACGCGACGATCTTCCTGGTGCTGCACGATGCCGCGCGCAAGGCCCGGATCGAGCAAAGCTGGTACCAGGCGCGCAAGCGCGTCGGCGATATGCGCCATACCTTGCCCGAAGGCGTGCAGGGGCCGTTCTTCAACGACGACTTCGGCGACACCTTTGGCTCCATCTACGCCTTCCGGGCCGAGGGCTTCGACGACCTGCGCATGAAGCAGGTGCTGCTGGCCGCGCGCGAGCGCATGCTGGAAGTGCCCGATGTCTCCAAGGTGCTGGTGCTGGGCGTGCAGGAGCCGCGCTTTTTTGTGGAGTTCAGCCATGTCCGCCTGGCGCAGCTGGGCATCGCGCCGGCGCAGCTGCTGGACAGCCTGCGGCGCCAGAACGTGGTGGCGGCGGCCGGCACCATCGAAGGGCCGCGTGCGCGCATCCATGCGCGCGTCGACGGCGCGGTGAGCACGGTGCAGGATATCGAGAACACACCGGTCGATGTGGGCGGGCGCAGCTTGCGGCTGGGCGACGTGGCGCGCGTGACGCGCGGCTTCATCGATCCGCCGCAGATGTCGATGCGGCGCAATGGCGAGCGGGTGACCGGGCTGGCGGTGTCGATGGTCGATGGTGGCGACATCCTGGCGCTCGGGCCGCGGCTGGACGCGGCCATGGCGCAGGTGCAGCGACAGCTGCCGGCCGGCATCACGATCGAGAAGATCGTCGACCAGCCCAGCCTGGTCAAGCGCTCGGTCAACGAATTCCTGGGCCATTTCGCGCTGGCGCTGGGCATCGTGCTGACGGTCAGCCTGCTGGCGCTGGGCTGGCGCACCGGCATCGTGGTGGCGCTGTCGGTACCGCTGGTGCTGGGCATCACCTTCTTCATCATGTGGCGCATGGGTATCAACCTGCAGCGCATCTCGCTGGGCGCGCTGATCATCGCGCTCGGCCTGCTGGTGGACGACGCCATCATCGCGGTCGAGATGATGCAGGTGAAGATGGAAGAGGGCTGGGACCGGGCCAGGGCCGCCAGCTTTGCCTGGACCAGCACCGCCTTTCCGATGCTGACCGGCACATTGATCACCGCCGCCGGCTTTGTGCCGGTGGGGTTCGCGCAGTCGTCGACCGGCGAGTTCACCGGCTCGATCTTCTGGATCGTGGCGATCTCGCTGCTCGCCTCCTGGCTGGTGGCGGTGCTGTTCACGCCTTACCTGGGCGTGAAACTGCTGCCGCAGATCCAGGCCGGCGGCCATGGCGATGCGCATGCGCGCTTTCACCAATGGTTCGGCCCCAAGATCGACTGGTGCGTGGCGCACCGCAAGAGCGTGCTGGCGGCCACCGGCGCGGCCTTCGTGCTGGCGCTGGCGGCCTTCCAGTGGGTGCCGCAGCAGTTCTTTCCCGACTCGCCGCGAGAGGAGATCCTGGTCGACCTGCAGCTCGAGGAGGGCGCCAGCTACGCCGCCACGCTGGCGCAGGTGCAGCAGGCCGAGCAACTGCTGCGCCAGGATGGGCGCGTGCGCGACTTCACCACCTATGTGGGCGGCGGCTCGCCGCGCTTTTACCTGTCGCTGGATCCGGAGACGCCCAAGCTCAACTACGCGCAGCTGATCGTCTATCCGCACCAGCTCGCGCAGGCCGGCGCCTTGGCCGCCAGCCTGCGCAAGCGCCTGACCGAGGCCCTGCCGCATATCCGCACGCGCGTCTACCGGCTGGAGCTGGGGCCCACGGTGGGCTATCCGGTGCAGTTCCGCGTGCGTGGCGCCGACCCCGACACGGTGCGCACCATCGCCGAGCGGGTGCGCGACCGCATGCGCGAGCACCCCAGGGTGCGCGACGTGAACCTGCAGTGGAGCGAGCGCACCAAGGCGCTGCGTCTGCGGGTCGACCAGGACCGCGCCCGCGCGCTGGGCCTGAACACCGAGGAGATCTCGCGCGCGCTGCAGACCCTGCTGAGCGGCCATACCGTCACCCAGGTGCGCGCAGGCACCGAGCTGATCGACGTGGTGGCCCGTGCGCTGCCGGCCGAGCGGCTCGATGCGCAACAGCTGGGCGACCTCACGATCCGCACCGCCAGCGGGCGCAGCTTGCCGCTGAGCCAGGTGGCGGCCATCGAGCCGGCGCTGGAAGAAGGGGGCCTGTGGGTGCGCAACCGGCTGCCTACGCTGAGCGTGCGCGCCGACGTGCAGGGCGCGCAGGCGCCCGACGTGTCGCTGCAGATTGAGCCCATGCTGCAGGACATCAAGGACAGCCTGCCGGTCGGCTACCGCATCGACACCGGCGGCACGGTCGAGGAAAGCGCCAAGGCCAACGCCTCGATCCAGGCGGTGATGCCGGTGATGCTGCTGCTGTGGGCGAGCTTTCTGATGGTCCAGCTGCAGAGCTTCAGCCGCATGTTCATGGTCGTGCTGACCGCGCCGCTGGGCATGATCGGCGTCAGCCTGGCGCTGCTGCTCACCCAGGTGCCGTTCGGCTTCATCGCCACGCTGGGCGTGATCGCGCTGGCTGGCATGATCATGCGCAACTCGGTGATCCTGGTCGACCAGATCGACCGCGACATCGCCGCCGGCGAGCCGCGCTGGCAAGCCATCGTCAACGCCACGGTGCGGCGCACCCGCCCGGTGGTGCTGACCGCGCTGGCGGCCATCCTGGCCATGATCCCGCTGACGCTGTCCGCGCTGTGGGGCCCGATGGCCATCGCCATCATGGGCGGGCTGGCGGTGGCCACGCTGCTGACGCTGTTCTTCGTGCCCGCGCTGTACGCGGCCTGGTTCCGGGTGCGGCGCGACGAGGCGGCTATGCCGCCATCCGGAGAGACCGCATGACGCGTTCATATTTCACGGTATTTTCCATGGCAATCAGCGCCCAGGCGCGCCCCTCGCGCCTCATTTCCGCAATGCGGCCGCGGTACAGGTGGCACAGGCGCTCGATGCCGAAGATCGCATGCTGGTGAGCCAGCAGCAGTGCTTGGAGGTCCGCTATATGCGCGCCAGGGCGACGGCGGGCCTGCACAGGGCGGCAGCCTCGTAGAGTCGCAAGGCATCGCAATGTGTTGTGGGTTTGCGGCGCTTATTGCTTATTGTCAGTGAGGCAGCCATACAAGATGCTCAGGATGCGACAGGTAGTATGCTTGCGCATTTTATTTTGCGATCAACCTTGTTATTGTGGCCAAAAGAAATTCGATTATTATCGCAATTATAATGAAGGCAACCACTACCGCCGAGATGAGTGGGGGTGATGTGATAGTCAATAGCCATGCTGCGAAGCAAAGCGTCATGATTAAAAAAACCAACGAAAAAGCTTTATTGAACATGGTGGGTGGATAGATTCCTGGATATTTCTGCAGGGTATAATTCTGCAGCTGATCTTCTGAAAAATTCTTTAGTTTCCCCATGAATTTATTTAATTCGATGATCGACCTCACGGAGAACAGTACAACACAAAATGCTAGAGATAAATCTATTATGGATAGCCAGTTCTTGAAAAATGAAAGCTTGTCGTGAAATAAAACAAACATCGATGCCAACCCAAAGCTGGTGCCCATGCCGGAGACCGATAATTTGAACAGAGAACTCTCGTTGATTTCGGGTATTTCCCTCATGGGATACCTTTCGTTTCATAGGGGCTGGAACCAAGAGATGTTCCATGTTGAAAATCATGAAAAATAGCGGCTCATCAAAAACTTTTGTGCAAAAATGACGGCGTTCATTATAAAAATAAATTCAAACCAGTTTCCAAGTCTTCTCTGTCATCTCCCAATAATCAAGCTTTTAATGATGAGGTAGCCGCCAAAAAATACTATCGTCGTGGGGGTCATGGTAATGAATTCTGGCCAAAAATCCGAAGCGTTCCACGGAGTCCAGCGGGCACCAAGAAAATTGAAATTTTGTTCTGGCTGATTTTTCATGAAATTGCAGGCTTTTGATGCACAACCGATGTTTTGAATAATATAGGTCGGTCTGAGTCGGGTTCAGCCCACTGTGTTCCTCGGAGGGGGCTCTCACGAAGGTGAAGTATCTGCAAAGATTGGCAGTGCAGATAAAGTGTTGGATTTCGTGAGGACTGTGCGTGTGCCCTGCGGCAATAGCCGCAAAATAGCGAGGTGAGAGCGTTGCCCCCCGCGCAATCGGCGCGGTGGCATGGCTGAATATTGGGGTCCGTGCAGTGCAGGCCTTGCTCTTACAAGGCTGGCGCCTCAAAGCATCGAGCTGCCAGATGCATTGATCGCCTATCGGTTGTGCGCTGATGATGGCAGTGTGGCGCCGGGCCAAGTCAGTGGCATTGCTGCACCGCTCGGACCAGGGCGGCCAATACACCAGTGTCCATCTGCAGCAACTGCTGCGCGAGCAGGGCTGGCGAGGTCTGGGACAATGCGGCGGTGGAGAGGCTCTTCAGTTCAATGAAGACTGGGCGCATCGCCATGACGGTGTACTGCAGGGGAGCACGCCCGGGCCGATGTGTTTGGCTGTATCGATTGGCCCTGCTGCTGGATGCGCTGGCATTCGGCGCTGGGCTACGCCGGTTCCGCGCATTGCTTCCGCGTTGACGCTTTTGCGTGCTCTCGAAGTGGCGTCGCTCAGTTCACCGTAATGTGGTTGGTCTTCACCACCTGCTCCCAGCGCGCCCGCTCGGCGGCGACAAAGCTGGAGAACTGCGCCGCATTGCTGCCCACGGGCGTGAGGCCGAGCTTTTCCAGGCCGCTCCTGGTGGCGGGCAGCGCCAGGGCTTTTTGCACCAGATCCTGCAGCCGCGCGACCACGGCGGGCGGCGTGCCTGCCGGCACGAAGAAGCCGTTCCATTCCTCGACCTCGAAGTCCTTGATGCCCGATTCGCGCACCGTGGGCACCTGGGGCAGCTCGGGCATGCGCTCGCGCGAGGTCACCGCCAGGGCCTTGAGCTTGCCGGCCTTGACGTAGGAGAGGCTCGATGCCGCGTTGGCGAAATACACGTCCACCTGGCCGCCCATCACGTCGACGATGGCTGGCGCGCCGCCCTTGTAGGGCACGTGGACGGCGTCGATTCCGGCGCCGATCTTCAGCAGCTCGCCCGCCATCTGCGCGAGGCTGCCGGGCCCGTACGAGGCATAGGTGTGCTTGCCGGGCTGGGCCTGGGCGGCGCGCACGAAGTCCGACAGGTTGTTGTAGGGCGAGGCCGGCGCGGCCACCAGGATGTTGGGCACGCGGATGGCCTGCGACACCGGGATGAAGTCCTTCGCCGGGTCGTAGGGCAGCTTGCGCAGCGCCGGGTTGATGGCGAACGACGATGCGTCGTACAGCACGGTGTAGCCGTCGGGCTTGGCGCGCGCCACATAGGTCGCGCCGATGGAGCCGCTGGCGCCGGCCCGGTTGTCGATGACCACGCTCTGGCCGGCCACCTGGCCCAGGCCCTGGGCGATGATGCGGGCGGCGTTGTCCGCGCCGCCGCCGGCGGAAAAGGGCACCACCACGGTGATGGTCTGCTCGGGGTAGCCGGCGGCATGTGCGCCGCCTTGGGCGAGTGCCAGGGCCGATGCGGCCAGTGCCAGGCAAACTTGCTTCATCTCGAATCTCCTTGTGTTAGTCAGATGGATCTCATTCAAAGCCATAGAGCCGCGCCGCGTTGTCCACCAGCACCCGCTGGCGCGTGGCGGCATCGGGCACCCAGCGCTGCAGCAGGGCCAGCAGCATCGCGGTGTCGGGCGGCTGGGCCGTCTCGGTGACGTGCGGCCAGTCGCTGCCCCAGACCAGGCGCTCGGGCGCCTCGTGCACCCAGGCCTGGGCCAGGGCATCGACATCGGCATAGCCGGCGGCCGGCCCGGCGCTGCCGTTGAGGTAGGGGCCCGACAGCTTGACCCAGGCGCGGCCCCGCTGCAAGAGGGTGCGCACCAGGTCGAAGGCGGGGTGGCGCAGGCCTTCGTGCGCAGGCAGGCGCGCCATGTGGTCGAAGACGATGGCGCAGGGCAGGCGCAGCAGCAGCTCGCGCTGGGCCGCGATCTGGTCGGCGCGCCAGTGCAGCTGCACATGCCAGCCCAGCGCGGCCACGCGGCGGGCCAGTGGCTCCAGCATGTCCAGGCTCACCATGGCGTCGCGCCCGGTGTAGAGCGAGAAGCGAATGCCGCGGATGCCGCCTTCGTGCAGCGTGCGCAGCTGGGCGTCATCCACGTCGGGCCGCAGCACCGCGATGCCGCGCGTGTGCCGTGGCCCCAGCGTGCGGATGGCATCGAGCGTGACGCGGTTGTCGGTGCCGTGCGCGCGCGGCTGCACGATCACCGCGCGCTGCAGCCCCAGGCGCTGGCGCAGCGCCTGGTAGTCGGCGGCGGTGGCATTGGCCCGCATGGCGTGCGGCGCCTCGGCGGCAAAGCGCGGGTCGAACACGTGCAGGTGCGCGTCGCAGGCGCCGGCTGGCAGCGCGGGCGATGCCAGCGTCATGTGCCGGCCTTCTTCAGCGCCGCCGTGTGCTGGCCCAGCGTGGGCGCGGCAAACGGCGTGGGGCCGGGCGTGCGGCTGAAGTCCACCGGGCCGGCAAAACCGCGGTAGCTGCCGAGCGTGGGGTGTTCGAAGCGCTCGATCAGGCCTTCGGCCTGTACCTGCGGGTGCTCGAACATGTCCTCGACCGCGCGGGCCGCGGCGCAGGGCACTTCCTCGCCGAACCAGGCCTCCCATTCGAGCGCGGTGCGCGTGGCCAGCGCCTGGCGCAGCAGCGGCACCAGCTCGGCATGGTGCCGGGCGCGCTTGCGTACGCTGTCGTAGCGCTCGTTGGCGGCCAGCTCGGGCAGGCCCGCCAGGCGGCACAGCGCGGCCCAGAAATGCTGGGTATTGGCCGACAGGTACAGGTATCCGTGCTTGGTGGGGTGGATGCCGGTGATGCCGCCCGAGCGCATGTCGCGGCCCACCTCGCGCGGCTCGCCCTCGGCCCACACCAGGCGGGCCGACTGCATGGTGAGTGCGGCGCGCAGCAGCGACACGCCCACGTGCTGGCCGAGGCCGCTTTGCTCGCGCTCGTACAGGGCCGAGGCCACGCCGCTGGCGACCAGCGCGGCGGCATAGTAGTCGACCACCGAGCCGTAGAGTATCTCGGGCGGGCCGCCGGCCTTGCCCTGCATGGCGCACATGCCGGTCAGGGTCTGCAGCACCTGGTCGTAGCCGGCCTTGGCCTTGAGCGGGCCCTGGTGGCCGTAGCCGGTCACGCTGCAGTAGATCAGGCGCGGCTGCAGCGCGGCCAGCTGCTCGAAGCCTATGCCCAGGCGCTCGGGCACGCCGGGGCGAAAGTTGTGCACCAGCACGTCGGCCTCGCGCACCAGGCGCATCAGCGCGGCATGGTCGGCCTCGTCCTTGAGGTCGAGCACCATGCCCCATTTGCTGCGGTTCACGCCGACGAAGGCGCGGCTCTCGGCCTCCAGCGTCGAGGGGTACTTGCGCAGGTTGTCGCCCGCCGGCGGCTCGATCTTGATGACCTCGGCCCCCTGGTCGGCCAGCAGCGAGCAGCCGTAGGGGCCGGCGATGTAGGCGCTGAGGTCGAGCACGCGCACGCCGCTGAGCGGGCCGCGCGGGCCCTGGCGCTGCAAGCTTGCCTGGTTCATGTTGGTCGTCGAATGGGTCATCAGTCTGCCACGATATCGCGCTCTTTGGCCAGCGCCTGCCAGCGCTTCACATCCTGCTGGATGGTTTGGGCGAACTGCGCCGGCGTGACGGGCGTGGCGATCGCGCCTTCGCGCAGGAAGCTGGCCTTGATCCCGGGCTTGGCCAGTACCTGGTTCACCGCCTGGTTGAGCTGCTCGACGATGGGCGGCGGCGTGCCGGCGGGCGCGAGCAGCCCCCACCACAGGTCGAACTCGTAGCCCGGCACGGCGGTGGCCATGGGCGTGAGCTCGGGCGCGATGGGGCTGGGCGCGAGGCTGGTGATGCCGATGGCGCGCAGCTTGCCGCCGCGCACCATGGGCAGGATGGAGGGGCCGCTGGAGATCATCATCTGCACCTGGTTGCCGATCACATCGGTCACCGCCGGGCCCTGGCCCTTGTAGGGCACGTGGGTGATGTCGAAACCAGGCACCATGGAGCGCAGCAGCTCGGTGGCGAAGTGGTTCACGCTGCCGGTGCCCGAGGTGGCGTAGTTGTACTGGCCAGGGTGGGCCTTGATCTCGCGCAGCAGCTCGGCGGGCGTTCTGGCCGGAAAGTCGTTGTTCACCGCCACCACGAACGGGCCCTTGGCGAACATGGCCACCGGCGCGAAGCTCTTGACCGGATCGAACGGCAGCTTGGCCTGCACCGCGGCGTTGGTGGTCATGCTCGACGAGACCGCCACCACGGTGTAGCCGTCGGGCGCGGCCTTGGCCACGTAGGCGGTGCCGGTGTTGCCGCTGGCGCCGGGCCGGTTGTCCACCACGACGGGCTGCTTGAGCAGCTCGCCCAGCTCCTTGGCCACCTGGCGCGCGAACACGTCGTTGGAGCCGCCGGGCGGGTAGGGCACGACCATGGTGATGGGCTTGCTGGGATAGGGGGCGTCGGCATGGGCGGGAGCCGAGAGCGCTGCGAATGCGGCAAGTGCGGTGGCTGCGATGGCGAAATGGCGGCGCGATGGCGTCATGGCTTGTCTCCGGGAATGTGTAGGGGCGAGGAATCAGCCAGCCAGCAGCCCGGCGGCACGGGCGCTGGCCACGATGGCCTGGGCGCGCAGCACGAAGGGCCGGTCCACCATCTTGCCGTCGACCACGTAGGCGCCGACGGCGGCGTCGCTGGCGGCATCGGCGGCCTGCAGCACGCGCTGCGCATGGGCGATCTCGGCCCCGGTGGGCTGGTAGACGCTGTTGGCCAGTGCGATCTGGCTGGGGTGGATGCAGCTCTTGCCGATGAAGCCCAGGCGGCGCGACAGCCCGGCCTCGGCGCGAAAGCCCTCGGTGTCGCGGATGTCGGCAAAGGCGCCGTCGTAGGCGAACACGCCGGCTTCGGCGGCCGCCATGCGCACGGCGAACAAGGCCTGCTGCAAGGCGCTGTCCTCGCGGCGGTGCACGCCATGGGGCTCGAACAGGTCGCCCAGGCCGAGCTGCAGGCCGGCCACCGAAGGGTGGGCGCAGGCCAGCGCGGCGGCAGTGCGCAGCGCCTTGGGGGTTTCGATGTTGAGCAGCAGGCGTGGCGGCTGTTGCACGCCATTGGCGTGGGCCGCTTCGGCGACCAGGGCGGCGGCCTCCACCACGGCCTCGGGGCTGTCGGGCTTGGGCAGGTTGACGAGGTGCAGGCCGGGCCGCACCACCGCGGCAATGTCGGCGGCGAAGTGCGGCGTGTCCATGGCGTTCACGCGCACGATCAGGGTTTTGGCATGGCCCTGGGCTGCGCTGCCGTGCTGCAAGCCGAGCAGGAAGTCGTGCAACAGGGCGCGGGCCTCGCCCTTGCGCGGCTCGGCCACCGCGTCTTCCAGGTCGAACGACAGCGCGTCGGCCGCGCTGGCCAGGGCCTTGGCGAACAGCTCGGGGCGTGAGGCGGGAACGAACAATTTGCTTCTCATCCAGCGATTGTGGGCAGCAAATACGAAAGAAAAACACAGCTAATATTCGTTCAAACAATAGAAAAACTATGGAAACAGCCTATCTGACGAGCTTTTTGCTGGTGGTGGAGACCGGCTCCATGGCCGAGGCGGCGCGGCGGCTGAACATCAGCGCCGCGGCGGTGGCGCAGCAGATGCAGAGCCTGGAGCGCGAGTTCGGCGCACCGTTGCTGGCGCGCGCCGGCCGCACGGTGCAGCCCACGCCGGCAGGCCACCGCCTGGCGCACAGCGCGCCGGCGCTGCTGCGCGAGCTGGCCAATGCCCGGACCCAGGTGAACGCGGCCGGCGCGGCGGGCGAGCTGCAGGTCGGCACCATCAATACCGCGCTGCACAGCCTGCTGCCGGACATCCTGTCGGGCTTTGTTGCGCGTTGCCCGGATGCCAAGGTGTTCCTCGAGTCGGGCACCACGCGCCAGCTCTACCACGCGGTGCAGCAGGGCCGGCTCGATGCGGCCGTGTGCCTGTACCCGCCGTTCGCGCTGGCCAAGACCTTCGACTGGGCGCTGCTGCGCGAAGAGCCGCTGGTGCTGCTGGCGCCGCGCCGTCTGGCGCACCTGCCGCCCCACGAGCTGCTGCGCCGCCAGCCGCTGATCCGCTACGACCGCCAGCTGGGCGGCGGCCAGATGGTCGAGCGCTACCTGCGCGCGGCGCAGATCACCCCGCGCGAGCGCTTCGAGCTCAGCTCGCTGGTGGCCATTGCGATGATGGTGGAAAAGGGCCTGGGCGTGGCCCTGGTGCCCGATACCGCGCTGGCCTGGCCCGACGGCCAGGGTGTGGTGCGCCTGGCGCTGCCCGCGGTGCAGGCCGAGGTGCGGCGCTTTGGCGTGATCTGGCTGCGTGCATCGGCGCGGCTGCCGCTGATTCACCACCTGGTGGACTGCGCCCGCGCGGTGGTGGCCGAGCGCGGCGGGCCGCAGGCGCCGCGCCGGTAAACCCGCCGAAATGCAGGGGCAGGACGCCAGCCGCCATGCGGTGCAGGCATGATGGCGGGCATGTGCAAACGATGGGAGAAGCGATGGCGAGTGCAGGCCTATTGATGCTGCTGGACGATATTGCGGCGCTGCTGGACGACGTGGCCCTGATGACCAAGACCGCGGCGGGCAAGAGTACCGCGATCCTGGACGACGTGGCCAGCCAGACCAAGGTGGCGGTGCAAAAGACCGCCGGCGTGCTGGGCGACGACCTGGCGCTCAATGCCGAGCAGGTCACCGGCGTGAAGGCCAACCGCGAGCTGCCGGTGGTCTGGGCCGTGGCCAAGGGCTCGCTGCTGAACAAGGCGATCCTGGTGCCGGCGGCCCTGCTCATCAGCGCCTTCGCGCCCTGGCTGATCACGCCGCTGCTCATGCTGGGCGGCGCCTTCCTGTGCTTCGAGGGGGTGGAGAAGATCCTTGAGCTGTTCCACAAGCATGGCCGGCATGGTGCGCGGGAGGCGGTGGCCGATGCCGGCGAGGCCGCGCACCAGGGCGTGGCGCCGTCGTCGGTGCGCGCCGCGCGCGAAATGAAGATGGACCCGGTGGAGTACGAGCGGCTGAAGGTCAAGGGCGCGGTGCGCACCGACTTCATCCTGTCGGCCGAGATCATGGCGATCGCGCTGGGCACGGTGGCGGCCAAGCCGCTGTGGGAGCAGTTCGTGGTGCTGGTCGCGGTGGCGGTGGCCATCACCGTCTTCGTCTACGGGCTGGTGGCCTGCATCGTGCGCATGGACGACGTGGGCGCCTGGCTGATGCGCAAGGGCAGCAGCGCTGCGCAGGCGCTGGGCCGCGGCCTGATCGCCGCCACGCCGTGGTTGATGCGCGGCCTGTCCGTCGTGGGCACGGCGGCCATGTTCATGGTGGGCGGCAGCCTGCTGGTGCATGGCATGGGGCCGGTCGAGCATTGGGTGCAGCACAGCCTGGTGCCAAGGGGCGGCGTGGCGGCGCTGGCGGGCCCGGTGCTGGTGCACGTGGCGGTGGGCGCCGCCATCGGCGGCATCGTGGTGCTGGGCGTGGAGCTGTGGCGCAAGCTGCGGCCGGCCGGCGGCGCTCAGAACCTGTAGGCCGCGGCCACGCGCAGCTCGCGCTCGAAGCCCAGCGCGCAGAACTGCGCGCCGCCCCGGAAGGTGTTGCACTGCGTGCGGTACTGCTTGCCGGTGAGGTTGCTGAGGTTGACCGACAGGCGCCACGGGCCGCTACTGTAGGCTGCCATGGCATCCCACAGCGTGTAGGCATCGTTCATGGGGGTCTTGATGCCGTCCATCGGCAGCTCGCCCGGCGTGGCGCTGATGTGGCGCATGCCCAGGCCGAGCTCCAGCGCGCCGCGCTGGTACTTGCCCCACAGCGATGCGGCGTGGCGCGGCGTGGCGCCGGGGCGGGCGCCGATCTCGATGGCGTTGTTGCTGCGCGTGACCTGCGAGTCCAGGTAGGTGTAGGCGGCAATCGCCGAGAAGCCGCGGCCGATCTCGCCCTGCGCCTGCAACTCCAGCCCGCGGTTGCGCACTTCGCCGGTCTGCACATCAAAGCGCGGGTTGATGGTCGATGGCGTGCGCACGTTGCGCTTGCGCAGCTCGAACACCGCGGCGCTGAGCATGTAGCCGGCCTCGGGCGGTGCGTAGCGCAGGCCGGCCTCGAACTGGCGCGCGGTCTCGGGTTCGTAGGGGCGGCCGTTGGCGTCGGTGGCAGTGACCGTGGTCAGCGGCGGCTGGAAGGAGTTGTTGAACGACACATAGGGTGCCAGGCCATTGGAGGCGAGGTAGATCAGGCCCAGCCGCCCGGTTGTGGCGCTGTCGGTGCGGCGTACGGTGGTGGTGACAAAGGGCGCGGCTGTGGTGCCACGGGCATCGTAGTCGGTGTCTATGCGCGCGCTGTCGCGGCGCAGGCCGGCGCTGAGTACCCAGCGCTCGCCGAACTTGATCTGGTCCTGCAGGTACAAACCTATCTGGCGGGTATGGGCCAGCGCGCGGTCGCTCAGGAAGTTGTCGCTCCAGTTGGGGGCGATGTAGTCCGGATTGACCAGGTCCAGCGGCGCAACCGCGCCGTTGAGCGAGTGGATGCGCCAGTCGAGCCTGGAGCGGTAGTAGTCGACGCCCACGGCCCAGTGGTGGGAGACGGCGCCGCTGTGGTGGCGGCCTTCGAGCTGTGTGTCCATGACCCAGGTCTGCTCGGCATCGGGCCGCACCATGGCCAGCCGCGCCATGCCGAGGCGGTCGGGCGTGAGGCCGCGGTTGCGCATTTCGCGCCGGTCGTTGCGGCCATCCAGGTAGCGCAGGTTGTTGCGCAGCGTGAACTGCTCGTTCAGGTGGTGCTCCAGCAGCCAGCCCAGGCTGGCGTTGCGCTTGTCGTGGCCAGAGCCGGGTCCGCTGACGTTGATGTCCCTGGCCGACCAGCTGGCGGGCGTCTGGCGGTAGTAGGGAATGACGAAGCCGGTCTCATCTTCCTGGAACTGCGCCAGCAGCGTGAGGCTGGTGCGCTCGCCCTGCAGCGTCAAGGAGGGCGCGATGTAGCTGCGGTCGGCGCGCAGGCCGCTCCACTGCGTGCCCGATTCGCGCTTGAGCACGGTGAGCCGCGCCAGAGCCGTGCCTTGCTCGTTGAGGGCGCCGCCAATGTCGGCGCTGAGCTGGCGTCGGCCGTGGCTGCCAAACTCCAGGCCCACCTCGCGCTGCATGCCGGCGCGCGGGCGCTTGGTGACGGCATTGATCAGGCCGCCGGGCGCTGACTGGCCGTAGAGCACCGAGGCCGGGCCGTGCACGATTTCGAGGCGCTCCAGCCCGTATGGCTCCAGGTTGGTCATGAAACCGTTGTGGATCATGCGCATGCCATCGCGGTACAAGCCCGTGCCGGTGAGGTAGAAGCCGCGCACGGCCACGTCGTCGTCGGTGATGCCATAGTCCATGGGGCGCACACCGGCGCTGTAGCGCACGGCCTCGGCCACGCTGGAGATCGCCTGGTCGCGGATCTGCGCCTCGCCGATGATGCTGACCTGCTGGGGCGTCTCCAGCAGGGGGACGTCCATCTTCATCGCCGAGCCGCTGCGCCGGGCGGCATAGCCGGCAGTGGCGCCCCATGCGCTTTCGCGCTCGGCATTGGCGGTGACGGTGACGCCGGGCAGCTGGTGCTCGGACGCGCGGCTGCCTTGCGCCGTGTGCACGGCCCAGGCGCCATCGGCCGTGCGCGTGGCCTGCAGTCCATGGGGCGCGAGCAGGGCGGACAGTCCTTCTTGCGGGGTGCGCATGCCGCTCAGCGCTGGCGCCTGGCGGTCCCGGACCAGGGCCGGGTCGAATGACAGCGTAATACCGGCCTGCCGCGCGAAGGCGTGCAGCGCGTCTTCCAGGCTGGAGGCCGGCAGCGCGATGCGGCTGCGCCTGGCCTCCTGCGCCGGCGCCTGGCCCTGCGCCAGGGCCAGGCCGGGCGCGGCCGGCGAGATCAGCAGGCCCAGCAGCAGGGCCCGTGCGGCCAGGGCCGCGGGGCGGGCGGATGGTGGTGGATGGGCGAGGCGGCGGGCGCGCAAAGAGATGGGCATGGAAGCAGTCCTTGAAAACGGCAAGCAGGGAAAACGATGTCCTTGCCGCTATGCCGAACGGGCCGCGCAAAACCCGTAATCACTGCGAAGAATTTGTCGCGAAGAAATTTTTCGGATCAGGCCTTGACCAGGCGTATGGCGGCGGTGCCGGTGTCTTGGCCGTTGGCCTTGCTGGCTGCACCGCGTTGCACACGCACGGGCAGCGTGCGGGCGATCGCAGCCAGCGCGCGCCCTGCAGGGTCGGGCCCGTCGAGCTGGAAGACGCCCGAAACGCGCAGCGCCGCCACGTCGTCCGCGCATTCCACCACGATGCCGGCCTGGCGCGACAGCTCGGCCGCGAAGGCATCGAGCCGCATGCGCCGAGCGACCAGCACGCCATCAGTCCAGGCGTCGGGCACGGCACCCTCGTCGCCCTGGCGCTCGGGCATGGTCTGCGGGCCGCGCAGCAGGTAGGTTTCGCCGGGCCCGGCAATCACCACGCCGCCACCGGCTTGCGCGTGGATGGCCACGCGGCCTTCGCTGACGTACAGGCGCGTGCTGCCGTCTTCGTGGCGCACGCCGAAGCGAGTGCCCAGAGCTTCGAAGCGCGCCAGCGGCGCCTCGACCCACAGTGGGCGCCGGCCTGCGGGTGAATCCGGGTCGGCGCCGGTGTCGATGAAGACCTCACCCCTGGTGAGCCGCACCACGCGGCGCAGCAGGCTGAAATCGACCTGCGCCTCGGTGCCGGGGGCCAGGTGCAGCAGGCTGCCGTCCACCAGCCGGGTGCTGCGCCGCTGGCCCGCGGCGGTGGCCAGTGCCAGTTGCTCGCGCGGCGGCATCCAGCGCCAGGCCAGGGTGCCCAGCAGGGCGGCAGCTGCGCCCAGCCCCAGCAGCCGCTGCAAGGCCTTGCGCCTGCCCGGTGCCTGCCTGGGGCCGACGTCGAGCAGGGCTTCTTGCGCCAGCTGCGCCTGGCCGGCTGGCAGCCTGAACTGGGTCTCTACGGCCTGCACCTGCTGCCAGGCCTGCTCATGGGCGGCATGGCTTTGGCGCCAGGCCTTGCAGGCGGCGTGTTCCGCATCGCTAGCCGTGCCCGAGGCCAGCCGCACGGCCCAGCCTATGGCCTGCTCCAGCGCCTGGTCTGATGGCAGCCCCGCTGCGGCGGCCTTCATGCCGCCAGTTCGCGGCGCAGCGCGAGGCAGTGGCGCATGGCCGTGGCCATGTATTTCTCGACCGAACTCAGGCTCACGCCCAGCTGCTGCGCGATCTCGGGGTAGCTCAGGCCTTCGAGGCGCGACAGCAGGAAGGCGCTGCGCGCCTTGGCCGGCAGGCCCGCGAGCAGTGCGTCCATGCGCAGCAGGGCTTCGACCAGCAGATGGCGCTCCTGCGCCGAGGGCGCCAGCGCCTGGGGCAGGCTGGCGATGGCGTCGAGGCAGGCGCGCTCCAGCGCGGCGCGGCGCACATGGTCCACCGCCAGGCCATGGGCGATGGTGCTGAGCCAGGCGCGCGGCTCGCGCACGCCATGCAGCGCCTGGGGCCTGCCGAGCACGCGCACGAAGGTGTCTTGCGCCAGGTCGGCCGCATCGCAGGGGTTGCCCAGCCGACGCCTGAGCCAGCCCACCAGCCAGCTGTGGTGGTCGCTGTAGAGCAGGGCGATGTCGGGAGATGGTGGCACAGGCGCGGCGGCCATGGCATGCTTTCGGTAAATTTATGAATGAAAATAATTCTCAATTCTAGGTGATTGCCGCCACGGACGTCATCTTTGTAGACAAGATAGACAGCGTGCAACCCATCCGGGCGTATTCGATGATTGGAGGTCGCGCCCCGGCTTATGCCGTGGCCACGGGCAAGGCGCTGCTGGCGGCGCAGCCGATGAGCTACCTGGTGTGGCACGCATGAAGGAGATGGCCCCGCGCGTCATCCAGATCGCGGCGGATCTTTCAAAGGCTCTCGGGTACACACGGGGGTATTTCGGAGAGTCCGTCTGATCGACGGCTTCCATAAAAGAGGCCCAATAAAGCAAGGTCGGAACGTTGGAGATTGCTGGCAGGCATGTTGCATGCAGCCCACGCGATCGAGCCATATGCGTCCAGTCATGAGCCGGTTTGAGTTAGCGCAAGCTGGGAAATGCCCTGCCCTGTTGCAATACAGCTACGGGATTTGCCCCGGGCTACTCCAAGACTCTCCACCATGAAAAGAACTATGCTGGCCGTTGCTGCTGTTTGTGCCTTGTCGTCGGGGGCCGCCTTTGCGCAGCAGGCCGAAGGCCCCTGGATGCTGCGCGTGCGCGCCGTGCACCTCGACAGCGCCAACAAGGACAGCACGGGGCTGGATCTGTCGATCAACGACAAATGGATTCCCGAGGTCGATGTCTCGTACTTCTTCACGCCCAACTTCGCGGCCGAGCTGGTGCTGACCTATCCGCAAAAGCACGACCTGCGCGCGGGCGGCGCCAAGATCGGCTCGCTCAAGCACCTGCCGCCCACGCTGCTGGCGCAGTACCACTTCACCGGGCTGGGCAATTTCAAGCCCTATGTGGGCGCGGGCATCAACTACACGCGTTTTTCCGATGTGAACCTGCCCGCGGGCGTGGGCATCGACCGCAACAGCTGGGGCGGCGCGCTGCAGATCGGCATGGACTACCAGCTGTCGAAGAACCTGTACCTGAATTTCGATGTGAAGAAGGTCACCATCAAGACCGATGTCAGCGCCGCGGGCAGCAAGATCGGCAGCTTCAAGGTTGATCCGGTGCTGGTGGGCGTGGGCCTGGGCTGGCGCTTCTAGGCAGGCCCCGATACGGGCTGCTGTCCTACTCGCAGGCGCGGCCGGCTTGCATAGGCTGGAGTTTTGCTGGCGTCGAGGAGGGCCTGCCATGCTCCGCTCCATTGATGAAGCCGCCATGCCTGCTGCGCAGGCCGGTCTTGCGCCCGAAGCGGCGCCGGCCCTGCATGCCGCCCAGGCCGAACTGCAGCGCGGCCTGCTGCAGCCGCAGGCACGCATTTCGCCCAAGTACCTGTACGACGCGCGCGGCTGCGCGCTGTTCGAGCAGATCACCCGCCTGCCCGAGTACTACCCCACGCGCACCGAGGCGGCCATCCTGGCCGACGCCGGGCCTGCGATGGCGCAGGCGCTGCGCGGCTGCGAGGTACTGATCGAGCTGGGAGCCGGCAATTGCGAGAAGGTGCGCGGGCTGTGCCGCAGCCTGCGGCCGCGCTGTTTCGTGGGCGTGGACATTGCCGGCGACTTCCTGCGCCAGGCGGTGCGCCGGCTGGCGGCCGAGTTTCCAGGGCTGGACGCGCGCGCTCTCGAGGCCGACATCACCGGCCCGCTGCAGCTGCCGCCCGATCTGCCGCGCAGCGGGCGGTTGCTGTTCTACCCGGGCTCGTCCATCGGCAATTTCGACCCGGCCGATGCGCTGGCCATGCTGCGCCGCATGCATGGGCTGCTGGGGCCGGATGGCGGGCTGCTGATCGGCATCGACCTGCCCAAGCCGCTGCGCTGGCTGGAGCCTGCCTACGACGATGCCCAGGGCGTGACCGCGCGCTTCAACCTCAATGTGCTCAGCCATGTGAACCGCCTGCTCGGCAGCGATTTCGACGAGGTCGACTGGGCCCACCATGCGTTCTTCAACAGCGGGCATTCGCGCATCGAGATGCACCTGCGCGCGCGCCGGCCGCTGGCGGTGGCCTGGCCCGGCGGCGAGCGGCGCTTCGAGGCCGGCGAGACCATCCATACCGAGAACAGCTACAAGTACCCGCTGCCGCGCTTCCAGGCGCTGCTGGCCGAGGCCGGCTTTGGCGCCTGCCAGGCCTGGAGCGACGAGCGGCAGTGGTTTGCCATGGTGCATGCCCATGCCTGAGCTGCAGCAGCGCTTCGATGCGCTGCGCCAGCGCACGCTGCAGCTGGCTGCGCCGCTGTCGGCCGAGGACGCCTGCGTGCAGTCCATGCCCGATGCCAGCCCCGCCAAATGGCATCTGGCGCATACCACCTGGTTCTTCGAGACCTTTGTGCTGGGGCAGGAGCTGCCGTTCGACCCGGATTTCCGGGTGCTGTTCAATTCGTACTACCAGCAGGTGGGCGAGCGCCACCCGCGCGCGCAGCGCGGGCTGCTCACGCGGCCGTCGCTGGCGCGGGTGCGCGACTATCGCGCCGCGGTCGATGGGCGCATGCACGCGCTGCTGGCGCGCGGGCTGCCGCCGCCGCTGGCCGCGCTGGTGGAGCTGGGCCTGCAGCACGAGCAGCAGCACCAGGAGCTGCTGCTCACCGATATCAAGCACCTGCTGTCCTGCCATCCGCTGTGGCCGGCCTACCTGCCGCCGGAGACGACAGCGGCCGAGTCCGCGCAGCCCGCTGGCCTGGCGTGGCTGCCGGTGCAGCGGGGGCTGCAGGAGATCGGCCATGCGGGAGACGGTTTTGCCTTCGACAACGAGCGGCCCCGGCATCAGGTGTTTCTTGCCGGTTGCGAGATCGCAAGCCGGCCGGTGAGCAACGCGGAGTTCCTGCGCTTCGTCGAAGCCGGCGGCTATGCCCAGCCGCAGTGGTGGCTGGCCGAGGGCTGGGACTGGTGCTGCGCGCAGCGGCTCGCACACCCCTGGTACTGGCGGCACACCGCGGCCGGCTGGCAGGAGTTCAGCCTGCATGGCGCGCTGGCGCTGGATGGCCGCCGCCCGGTGGCCCATGTGTCGTACTACGAGGCCGATGCCTATGCGCGCTGGGCCGGTGCCCGGCTGCCGAGCGAGGCGGAATGGGAGGTTGCCTGGGCAATGGCGATGGAGCGGCAGCCCGCGCGGGAGGCGCTGCATCCGGCAGTAGCCAGCGATGGCGCGGACCCGGGCCTGGGCCAGGTCTGGGAGTGGACCCAGTCGTCCTATGCGCCTTACCCCGGCTTTCGCATCGCCGACGGCGCGGTGGGCGAGTACAACGGCAAGTTCATGGTCAACCAGTATGTGCTGCGCGGCGGCTCGTGCCTGACGCCGCCCGGCCATGCGCGGGCCAGCTACCGCAACTTCTTTCCAGCAGCGGCGCGCTGGCAGATGACGGGCTTGCGCCTGGCGCGTGATCTGTAGAAAACCATAGCTGCCAGCGCTTGCTGTATATGGTTTTCAATGTAAAAATATTTGGAAACTGTTGACTGGAAAGCGCTTGCAGCTCTTGTTTTTGTATCAATCGTTGGGCCGGAAACCGATGTCCAGCTCGGTCGGCACGCGGCCGTCGATGTCCTTGGGCAGGGTTTCGGTCTTTTGCAGCGCACGCACCACCGCGTTGTCCCAGGATGGGTTGCCGCTGGACTGGATGATGCGCGGCGTGCCGACGATGGTGCCGTCGGGCGCGGTGCGCACCCGCACCACCGCGCGCGGGTTGCCCGCGATCGCATCGGGGTAGGTGATGTTGGGCTTGACCTTGGCCGCGACCTTGCTGGCATAGCCGGCGGATGGGCCGCTGCTGCCCGAGCCGCTGCCGGCGCGGCTGCTGCCGCCCGCCGAGGCGGCGCCGGCCATGGCCTGCATGCGGGCAATCTGGGCCTTGCGGTCGGCTTCCGCGGCCTTGGCGTCTGCCGCGGCCTTGGCCTTGGCATCGGCGGCCGCCTTGGCCTTGGCGTCGGCCGCAGCCTTGGCCTTGGCATCCGCGGCTGCCTTCGCCTTGGCGTCCGCCTCGGCCTTCTTGCGCTTTTCCTGCTCGGCCTTTTCGGCTTTCTCGGCCTTCTCCTTCTCGGCCTTTTCCTGTTTTTCCTGCGCGGCCTTCTCCCTGGCGGCCTTTTCCTTTTCCGCCTTGGCTTTCTCGGCCTTGTCGGCCTTCTCCTGCTTCAGGCGTTCCTGCTTTTCGCGCTCGGCCTGCTCGGCTTTTTCGCGGCGTTCTTCCTCGCGGCGCTCGCGCTCGGCCTGTTCGCGCTGTTCGCGCAGCTTTTTCTCGCGCTCCTTCTTCTTTTGCAGCGCGATCTCGGCCTCGCGATCGTCATCGTCGTCGGGCTGCACCGCCGGCTTGGCTGCGGGCGCGGCCACCGGCTTGGGGGCGGGCGCGGGTGGAGGAGGGGGCGGCGGTGGCGGCTGGTGGGCCGGTGCTGGCGCCGGCGGGGGCACCGGGGCCGGCGGCGGCACCACGGGCGCGGCATCCTGCTGGGTGGGCGACCACAGCTCGGCCTCGACCGCGGGCTGGTCGGTGTCACGCGGGTTGCGCACGGTCCACAGCAGGGCGACGACCGCCAGCAAATGGGCCAGCAGCGCGATGGCCCAGGACTTGAACCTGGACTTCGGCGCCGGCGGGGCGAACTGGTCGCGTTCTTGGCGAGGGGACATGCGTTTCTCTACCGGCTACTTGGAGCTGCTGCCCGCCGCCACGTTCAGCGCCACCCGCTTGACGTTGGCGCTTTGCAGCGCGCCCATGGCCTCCATCACCTTCTGGTAGCTCAGGTCCTTGTCGGCCACGATCAGCACCGCGCTGTCCTCGGCGCCCAGGCCGTCCTGCCAGGACTTGGCCTGCCGGCCGAGCTCCTGCAGCGTGATGGGCTGCTCGACGCTGCCCATCTTGAGGCTGAGGCTGCCGTCCTTCTTGATCAGCACATGGGCCACATGCTTGGTGGGCGGGCGCTCGCTCTTGCCGGCCTTGGGCACGTTGATGGCGCCCGGCGTGAGCATGGGCGCGGTCACCATGAAGATGATGAGCAGCACCAGCATCACGTCGATGAAGGGCACCATGTTGATTTCGTTGAAGCTGCGGCGTTTGCGGCTGCCGCGCGAGCCCACTGCTGGCATGTCGGGGCTCCTCAGTGCACCGGGTGGGCGCCCAGATTGCGCTGCACGATGTTGGAGAACTCCTCGATGAAGGTCTCCTGCTGGCTGGCGATGCGGTCGATGCCGCTGGCGAAGCGGTTGTAGGCGGTCACCGCGGGGATGGCGGCGAACAGGCCCATCGCGGTGGCCACCAGCGCTTCGGCGATGCCGGGTGCCACGGTGGCGAGCGTGATCTGCTCCATGTTGGCGAAGCCGGTGAAGGCGTGCATCACGCCCCAGACGGTGCCGAACAGGCCCACGTAGGGCGCGACCGAGCCGATGGTGCCCAGCAGCGACAGGCCGCTCTCGATCTCGTCCAACTCGCGCTGGAAGCTCGCGCGCATGGCGCGGCGCGTGCCGTCGAGCAGGGTGTCGGGGCTGGTGATGTGGCGCTCGCGCAGTTTCTGGTATTCGCGCATGCCGCTGGCGAAGATGCGCTCCAGCGGGCCGCAGTGCTTGGCGTTGGCCGAGGCGGCGGCGTACAGCTCGTTGAGGCTGGTGCCGGACCAGAAGTCCTGCTCGAATTCCTCGTTCTTGGATTTCACCGACTTGAGCATGCCGACCTTGCGCAGGATGGTTGCCCAGCAGGCCACCGAGGCGGCGACCAGAATCAGCATCACGAGTTGCACGACCCAGCTGGCATGCAGCACCAGGCTGAGAATCGACATGTCTTGGGAATTCATGGGAGCTTTTCTAGCAATGACGATGGAATACGGGTTGGGCGCATCGTGTCGGCCTGAACCCAGCCGATGCGAACGGTGCCTTCGCTCAGCAGCACCGGGGTGCCGTCGGGCGAATGCTTTGATTTTAGGAGCGCTTGCTGATGTATTGTCAATGACGCCCGGCCTTTTTCTGTGAGCGCGGCGGTAACAATAAGTTCATCGTCGAGCCGCGCCGACTGCAAATACCTGATCCGCGCCTCGGTCACCACGAAGATGCCGCCGCTGTCCTCGCGCAAGGCCTGCTGCTGCACGCCCAGCGAGCGCAGCCATTCGGTGCGCGCGCGCTCGAAGAACTTGAGGTAGTTGGCATAGAAGACGATGCCGCCGGCATCGGTGTCTTCCCAGTAGATGCGAATGGGGTGGCGAAAGGCGGCGCTCATGCTCAGCCCAGCAGCCCGCGCAGGCGGTGGATGGATTCCTGCAGCTGCACCATCGAGTTGGCGGTGGAAAAGCGCACGAAGCCGGCGGTCTCGAAACTGCCGAAGTCGCGGCCCGGCGTGATCGCCAGGTGGGCCTTTTCCATCAGTGCGTAGGCGAAGTCCCAGCTGCCCTGCACGCCCAGGCGCGCGGCCGCCTGGCGGCAGTCGGCCCAGGCGTAGAAGGCGCCGTCGGGAAACACCGGCACCTCCAGGCCCAGCTGCTGCAGCGCCGGAATGAAGTAGTCGCGCCGCGCGCGGAACTCGGCGCGGCGGCGCTCATACTCGGCCATGCTCTCGGGCGCGAAGCAGGCCAGCGCCGCGAGCTGCGACACCGTGCTGGCGCAGATGAACAGGTTCTGCGCCAGGCGCTCGACCACCGGCACCAGGGCCTCGGGCAGCACCATCCAGCCCAGGCGCCAGCCGGTCATGTTGAAGTACTTGCTGAAGCTGTTGATGCTGATGATCTGCTCGTCGATGGCCAGCGCGGTCTGGCCGAAGGCCTGGTCATACGACAGGCCCAGGTAGATCTCGTCGATCAGCGTGATGCCGCCATGCGCCTTGACCTGCGCGTGGATGGCGCGCAGCTCCTGCGGCGCGATCGAGCTGCCGGTGGGGTTGGAGGGCGAGGCCAGCAAAACCCCACGCGTGCTGTCGCCCCAGGCGGCGCGCACCTTGTCGGCCGAGAGCTGGTAGCGCTCGGCGGCGGTGGTGGGCAGCAGCACCGCCCGGCCCTCGGCAGCGCTCACGAAGTGGCGGTTGCAGGGGTAGCTCGGGTCGGGCATCAGGATTTCGTCGCCCGGATCGATCAGCGCCAGGCAGGCCAGCTGCAGCGCCGCCGAGGCGCCGGCGGTGATCACGATGCGCCGCGCCGGCACCTGCACGCCGAAGCGCTCGGCATACCACTGGCTCAGCGCCTCGCGCAGCGGCGCTATGCCCAGCGCCGGCGTGTACTGCGTGGCGCCGTCGCGGATGGCCTTGGCCGCGGCCTCCTGCACCAGCGGCGGCGCGGTGAAATCCGGCTCGCCGATGTTCAGGAAGATCATCGGCTTGGCCGAGCCCGCCACCTGCGCGGACAGAGCCTGGGCCGCCTTGGCCACTTCCATCACGTAAAAGGGCTCGATGCGGTCCGCGCGTGTGGAGATTTTCATGGATTGCGTAGTCGCCGGGGCGCGCAGGGCGCCGTCAAAAAAGAAGGATGGATGTGTCAGGCGGCCGGGGCCGGGTTGGCCGGATCGCCGTCGGCCGCGCGGCGGTCGGACTGTACCTCGGCGCTGCGCAGCTGCGGCGCCAGGCCGTTGAGCACCGCGTTGACGTACTTGTAGCCGTCGGTGCCGCCGAACTCCTTGGCCAGCTCGATGCTTTCGTTGAGCACCACGCGCCAGGGCACGTCCAGGCAGTGCTGCATCTCGTAGGTGCCGATCCACATGCATACATGCTCGATGGGCGAGATCTCGGCGAGCGGGCGGTCCAGCGCCGGGGTGATCAGCGCATCCAGCTCGGTGGCCGAGGCAATGCAGCCGTGCAGCAGCGCATCGTAGTGCGCCGCATCGGCCTTGTGAAAGCCGCTCAGGTCGCGGGTGAACAGGTCGATCGCGGTGGAGTCGTTGCCGCTGAGCAGGTGCTGGTACAGCGCCTGCAGCGCGAATTCGCGCGAGCGGCTGCGGGCGGACTTGGAGGCGGCCTTGCGGGCGCCGGTGGCGGTCAGCCCCTTGCGCGGCGGGCGCGGCGGGCGGGCGGGGGAGGTGGATTCGCTCATGTAGTTGTTGTCGTTGTGCCGGTCACAGGGTTTCGAGCAGCAGGGCCATTTCCACGGCCACGGTGGCGGCGTCGCGCCCCTTGTCGCTCTGGCGCGCCACGGCCTGCTCCAGGTTCTCGGTGGTGAGGATGGCGTTGGCGATCGGGATCTGGCAGTCCAGCCCCACGCGGGTCACGCCGGCGCCGGACTCGTTGGCCACCAGCTCGAAGTGGTAGGTCTCGCCGCGGATGATGCAGCCCAGCGCGATCAGCGCGTCGTATTCGTCGGATTCGGCCATGGCCTGCAGCGCCAGCGGCACTTCGAGCGCGCCCGGCACCTGGACGAGGCGGATGTTGTCGCTGTGCACGCCCAGGGCGCGCAGCTCGGCCAGGCAGGCCTCGGCCAGCGCGTTGGTGATGCCCGCGTTGAAGCGCGCCTGCACGATGCCGATGCGCAATGCGGCGCCGTCGAGCGGGCCTGCGCTGCCTTGTTCTGCGTTTTGCATGGTTTTATTCCTTGGGAATGTAGCCGGAGATTTCCAGGCCGTAGCCGGCCATGCTGGGCATGCGCCGCGGCTGGCCCATCAGGCGCATCTTGTGCACGCCGCAGTCGCGCAGGATCTGCGCGCCGATGCCGTAGGTGCGCAGGTCCATGCGGCCGCGCTCCGGCGCCTGGGCGGCGCGGGCCTTGCCGTCGAACTGGCTGAGCAGCTGCTCGGCGCTTTCGCCGCAGTTCAGCAGCACGGCCACGCCGCGGTTTTGCTCGTGCAGGTATTGCAGGCTGGCGTCCAGGCTCCACGAGTGCATGGAGCGCGTGGACTCCAGCAGGTCCATGATGGACAGCGGCTCGTGCACGCGCACCGGCACTTCGTCGCCCGGCTGCCAGCTGCCCTTGACCAGGGCCATGTGCACCGACTGCGTCGGCCGGTCGAGGTACAGATGGGCGCTGAACTCGCCATGCGCGGTCAGCAGCGGGCGCGAGCTGACGCGCTCGACCAGCGACTCGTTGCGGCTGCGGTGCTCGATCAGGTCGGCAATCGTGCCGATCTTCAGCCCGTGCTCGGCGGCGAAGAGCTGCAGGTCGGGCAGGCGCGCCATGGTGCCGTCGTCCTTCATGATCTCGCAGATCACCGCCGATGGCGTGCAGCCGGCCATGCCCGCCAGGTCGCAGCCGGCCTCGGTGTGGCCGGCGCGGATCAGCACGCCGCCATCCACCGCCTGCAGCGGAAAGATGTGGCCGGGCTGCACCAGGTCGGTGGGTTGGGCGTTCTTGGCCACCGCGGCCTGCACGGTGCGGGCGCGGTCGGCCGCGGAGATGCCGGTGGTCACGCCCTGCGCCGCCTCGATGGAGACGGTGAAGGCGGTGCTGTACACCGTGCCGTTGCGCGCCGCCATGGGCGGCAGCTTCAGGTATTCGCAGCGCTCGCGGGTGAGCGTCAGGCAGATCAGGCCACGGCCGAACCTGGCCATGAAGTTGATCGCCTCGGGCGTGACATGGTCGGACGCGAGCACCAGGTCGCCTTCGTTCTCGCGGTCTTCTTCGTCGACTAGGATGACCATGCGGCCAGCGCGCAATTCCGCCACGATGTCTTCCACGGGGGAGATCGGGACTGGCGACAATGAGGTGTTCATGGGGTGCCTTGGTTGGGGCCAGCGGGGCCGGGCAGCGGGGGCATGCAAGGCTGTCCGGGCCGGCTTTCTGGGAAAACCCTGAATTTTAGACCATCAGCGGTGCCCCAGGCGCCGGCGCAGCTCCAGCACTTCCTCCATCAGGTCCACCGTCATCGCGGCCAGCTGCGGATCGGCGTCGAACATGTGTTCGAGCTGCGCCACGCGGCGCGCCCTCACCACCGTGGTGCAGCTGAAGCGCCACTGCCGCGGCTGCGCGCCGGCCTGGCCGGGGGCGTTGGCGTCGGGGCTGAAGATGCCTTCCGTCACGCGGGTCTGCACCCAGTCGGCATCGCGCTGGCAGGCGCGGGCCAGCGCCAGCGTGTCCATGGCCGCTTCGTCCAGCAGTTCCATCGAGGCAAGCAATGGGTTCATGTTCAAGCTCCTTGAGCCGCGTTCTGGCGCGGGTTGTAGTGGGGAAAGGCCTGGGCGAATGCCTGGTAGGCGGCCCGGCCGGCTTCGTCGCTGGCGGCCGGCGTGTGCAGCTGCAGCTCCAGGTACAGGTCGCCCGGCGTGGCGGCGGGCAGGCCCTTGCCCTTGAGGCGCACCTTGCGCCCGGGCGCCCAGCCGGCGGGGATGTTGACCTCGAACGTGCCTGCCAGCGTGGCAACCTCCAGCGCGCCGCCGAGCGCGGCCTCCCAGGGCGCAACCGGCAGCGGCTGGTACACGTCCTTGCCCTCGGCGCGCCAGCGCGGGTCACTGCGGAACTGCACCTCCAGCAGCAGGTCGCCGGCCTCGCCGCCGGCAAAGCCCGGCCCGCCCTGGCCGGCCAGGCGGATCATCTGCCCGGCGCGCACGCCCTTGGGGATCTTGACCTGCAGGTGGCGCTCCTGCACCTGCAGCTCGCCCTGGGCGTTGAGGCCCTGCACATGCAGGGTGAGCACGCGCTGTGCGCCCTGGTAGCTGTCGTGCAGGTCCAGCTCGATCGAGGCATGCTGGTCGTCGCCGCGCATCGGCGGCATGCGGCCGGTGCCTTCGCCGCGCTGGCCTCCCTGGGCCTGGCGCGAGCGCGCGGCCTGGCTGAACATCTGCGAGAAGAACTCGCTGTAGTCTGCGTCCGAGTCCATGCCGTGGCGGCTGAAGCCCGCGGCGTCCGCGCCGAAGCCCTCGTGCTGGCGAAAGCCCTGGGTGCCGGTGCGAAAGCCACGCGGCGCGCTCAGCTCGGCATCGTATTCGCTGCGCTTTTGCGGATCGGACAGGACATTGTTGGCCTCGTTGATCTCGGCCATGCGGGCCGAGGCATCCTTTTCCTTGCTGATGTCTGGATGGTATTTGCGCGCCAGCTTGCGGTAGGCCTTCTTGATGTCGTCCGCCGACGCGTTTTTCTCCACCCCCAGTATGTCGTAGTAGTTCTTGCTGTCCATGTAAGAGCTCCTGATTGGGAATCCATCGAACTTGATGCCTGCGGCGGCAACTTCAAGTCAGCATAGCGCGCATTTGACGGCGCACCCTGGCCTGACATCCATGTCATGGACAATTTGTCAGTGGGTTTCACCGCATGGCGCTGCCGGGGCCGGCCTGCTACGCTCGTGCCACACGATACTGGCGCACGAAAATAATATAGATGGGCGCCAGGCCATGAGGGTGCTACGGCTGCAGCTATAAAAATGAAAGTTTTTCGATTCGGGATACCCAGGATGAAGGCCCTGCTCGGCACGGCGCTGCTGGCGGCCTGGCCGGCGCTGGCGCAGCCGGCACCGGCTGCGCTGGACATGGCGGCCCGCGTGCAAGCCTGCACCGCCTGCCACGGCAAGCAGGGGCGCTCAACGCCCGACGGCTACTTCCCGCGCATCGCCGGCAAGCCGGCGCTGTACCTGTACAACCAGCTGCTGAACTTTCGCGACGGCCGGCGCCACTATCCGGCGATGAGCCACCTGCTGCAGTGGATGAGCGACGACTACCTGCGCGAGATCGCGCAGTATTTCTCGGCGCTGGAGCTGCCCTATCCCCCGCCGCCGCAGGTCGCTGCCACGGCGCAGGTGATCGCCCGGGGACGCGAGCTGGCGCTGCATGGCGACAGCACCCGGCGCATACCCGCCTGCGTGCAATGCCATGGCGAGCAGCTGAGCGGCAACCTCTTCGGCGTCGCCGGCCTGGTGGGGCTGCCGCGCGACTACCTCAACAGCCAGCTCGGCGCCTGGCAAAGCGGCCAGCGCCATGCGCAGGCGCCTGACTGCATGGCGCGGATTGTCGAGCGCATGGCGGCCAGCGACATCGTCGCGGTGACGGCCTGGCTCGCGTCGCAGCCCATGCCGGCCGGCGCCCGGCCGGCCGCCGAGGCGCCGCGCGGCACCATCGCCTGCGCCGGCTGGGCCGATGCGGCCAGGGAGCGGCCATGAAAGCCTGGCTGGTGAGGCTGCTTGCGGGCACGCTCGCGGTGCTGGCGTTGCTGGCGGCGGGCGTGTATTGGCTCAATGTGCGCGGCGAGGCGGATATATCCCCCCGGCCGGCTGCTGGCGCGGCGCCCTCGGCCGGGCAGCTCGCCCGCGGTGCCTACATCGCCCGGCTGGGCAACTGCATGGGCTGCCACACGGCGCAGGGCGGGCAGGCCTACGCGGGCGGGCGCGGCGTGGAAACGCCTTTTGGCACGGTGTTCGCGCCCAACATCACGCCCGATGCGCGGCATGGCATCGGCGCCTGGAGCGCGTCCGAGTTCTGGCGGGCGCTGCACCACGGGCGCTCGCGCGACGGGCGCCTGCTGTACCCGGCGTTTCCGTACCCCGACTACACCCATGTGGCGCGCGCGGATGCCGACGCGCTGTATGCCTACCTGCAGAGCCTGCCGGCGGTGGCACAGGCCAACCGGCCGCACCGGCTGCGCTTTCCCTACGGCACCCAGGCCGCGCTGGCGGTCTGGCGCGCGCTGTACTTCCGCGCTGGCGACGTAGTGGCCGCCGCGCCCGAGGTGCTGGACGAGGGTGATGATGGCCCGGCTGCCGCCGAGCAGCTGCGCGAGCGCGGCGCCTACCTGGTGCGCGGCCTGGGGCATTGCGCGGCCTGCCATACGCCGCGCAACGCGCTGGGCGGCAGCCGCAGCGGGCAGGCGCTGGCCGGCGGCATCATCGGCGGCCAGGCCTGGTATGCGCCGGCGCTGGGCGACCCCAGCGAGGCCGGCATGCAGCACTGGAAGATCGAGGACATCGCCACGCTGCTGCATGCGGGCGCCAACCAGCATGCGGGCGTTTCCGGCCCGATGGCCGAGGTGGTGTTCGGCAGCCTGCAGTACTGGAGCGCCACCGACCTGAAGGCCGCGGCCGCCTACCTGCAGGCTTTGCCTGTGGCCGAGGCGCCGCGCCCGTCGGCGCCGGAGCCGAGAAAGCAGGTCATGGAGCTGGGGCGCTCGGTCTATGCCGAGCATTGCGCCAGCTGCCACGGCGAGGCGGGCGAGGGCCGGGCGCCGGGCTTTGCGCCGCTGGCCGGCAACCGGGCGGTGCTGCTGCCGCACGCCGGCAATGTGGTGCAGATGGTGCTGCGCGGCGGCTACCTGCCGGCCACCCTGGGCAATCCGCGGCCGCTGGGCATGCCGCCCTTCCAGCAGAGCCTGAGCCTGGAGGAGGTGGCGGCGGTGGCGACCTTCATCCGCAACAGCTGGGGCAATCGGGCGGCGCCGGTGGATCTCGTGCTGGTTGACCAAATACGCGAGAACCGCTGACCCTTCGGGTTGGTGGTACAAACACGGCTTTGACGGCTTTGCACGGGGAAAAGTGATTCTTATGTCGGGGAATGTGGCGCCTTCATGGCTGGTGGTCTGCCTGTGCGCGCAGTGGTGCGATGTCTGCAAGCTGTACCAGCCGGCCTTTGAGGCGCTGGCGGCGCAGCTGCCTGGGGTGCGCTTTGCTTGGGTCGACATCGAGGACGACGAAGAGGCGCTGGGCGAGCTGGATATCGAGACCTTTCCCACGCTGCTGATCGGCCGGGGCGATGGCGCCGTCTTCCTGGGGCCGCTGCTGCCGCAGATCGGGGTGCTGCAGCGCATGGTGGAGAGCTTCACCGCGCAGGCCGCCGCCCCCTTGCCCGCGGGGCACGAGGCGCACCCCTTGCTGGCGCGGGTGCGTGCCGTGTTGGCGCAACGCTAGGGCCTGTTCACACAAATACGGGGTCGCGCAAGCCCGACAGGGCTGCCAATGCTAGGCACGCGACGCCGTGCGTGTGCTCACCCGCACAAGGAGCGCAACGA
>NZ_JBMDII010000041.1:0-45939 GCF_057808605.1 Comamonas sp. FG99 | reverse complement strand
CGCCCCCCCCCGCGCCGATGCCGACAGCAGCTTTTCCGCGCGCGCCTGCAGCTCCTGCATGTCGTCGGGCGCGGAAAACGGCGCGGGGCTGATGCGTGGGCCGGGCGCGGCATGCGCGGCGTCCCATTCGCCCTCCCATCCAGGCTCCAACTCACTCTCCGGCACGGGCCGGGATTCGAGGTAGGGCTCCTGCCAGCTCGGGTCCACATAGGCGGGCTCGCCATGGCCCGAGCGCCGCGGAAACACCAGCACCGACAGCTCGGGCATCGGCGCCTCGGGGTCGGTGGCGACGGAGGCGGCAGGATCTGCGGCCTGCGCCGCCCTGCGCCACATATGCGCCGGCGCATCGAACACCGCCTTGCATTTGCCGCAGCGCACCCAGCCGCCAGCGATGCGCAGCTGGTCGTCCACCACCTTGAAGCGGGTGTGGCACTCAGGGCAACAGGTGATCTGGCTCATGGTCTGCGCATTGTAGAAGCCGGGTCGCCGTCAGCCGCGGCGCGCGGTCATCAAGATCCAGCCGTCTTCCGCATCGGCCACCTCGAGCTGCAGGTAAGACGCATAGGCCTCCTTGAGCTCGTCGGCCTGGCGCTCCAGGATGCCCGCCAGCACCAGGCTGCCGCCCGGCGCCACATGGCCGCACAACAGCGGCGCCAGCACCTTCAGCGGCGTGGCCAGGATGTTGGCCAGCACCGTGTGGTAAGCGCCTTGCGCGCGCTCCGGCAGGCCGGCCGTGAGTTGCACGCCATTGGCCTGGGCGTTGTAGCCGGTGGATTCCACCGCCGCCGGGTCGATGTCGACCGCGTCGATATCGCTGGCGCCGAACTTGGCGGCGCCGATCGCTAGGATGCCCGAGCCACAGCCATAGTCCAGCGTGCGGCCGAGGCTGCCCTCGGGCTGGCGCGCGATCCAGCGCAGGCACATGCGCGTGGTCGGGTGGGTGCCGGTGCCGAAGGCCAGCCCCGGATCGAGCCGTATGCTGCGCCGGGCCTCGGGCGGCAGCTCGTGCCAGCTGGGCACGATCCAGAAGTCGGGCGTGATGTCCACCGGCGCGAACTGCGATTGCGTCAGTCGCACCCAGTCCTGCTGCGCCACCTCGCGCAGCGCCAGCACGCTGCAGCCGGCAAAGAAGTCCTGCACCTGCAGCAGCTGCTGCGCCTCGGTGGCGGCCTCGCGGCTGGCGAACAGCGCCACCACGCGGCTGCGGCTCCAGCCCTCCTTGGGCGGCGGCATGCCCGGCTCGCCGAACAGCGCCTGCTCGGCCTCGGTGTGCGCATCCGCATCCTCCACCGACACGCTCAGCGCATCCAGGGCATCGAGCGCATCGCCGATACCCTCCACCCGGTCTTCCGGGCACAGCAGGCAGAGTTCAAACATGGCGGGCCATCCTTAAAAATAAAAAGCTGGCATTCCCCGTGAAATGCCAGCATGCATGACTATGAAATTCAGAGCTGCTTGCACTTACTGGATAAGGTTTTCAATGCTACAGAACATTGAAAACCTTACCAAACAAGCGCCAGCAGCTATGTTTTTTAGCGCTTGCGGGCCGCCAGCCACTCTTCCAGGTAGTGGATGTTGGTGCCGCCCGCGTTGAACTGCGCATCCACCATCAGCTCGCGGTGCAGCGGCAGGTTGGTGGTGATGCCTTCGACCGCGGTCTCCAGCAGCGCGGTGCGCATGCGGGCGATGGCCTCTTCGCGGGTGTCGCCGTGCACGATGATCTTGCCGATCATCGAGTCGTAGTTCGGCGGCACAAAGTAGTTGGCATAGACATGCGAGTCCACGCGCACGCCCGGCCCGCCCGGCATGTGCCAGGTGGTGACCCGGCCCGGCGACGGCGTGAACTTGTACGGATCCTCCGCGTTCACCCGGCACTCGATCGCATGGCCGCGCAGCTGCGCGTTGATCTGGCGCTGCGTGAACGGCAGCTTCTCGCCGGCCGCCACCATGATCTGGGTCTTGACGATGTCGATGCCGGTGATCAGCTCGGTCACCGGATGCTCGACCTGCACCCGGGTGTTCATCTCGATGAAGTAGAACTCGCCATCCTCGTACAGGAATTCGAAGGTACCGGCGCCGCGGTAGCCGATGCGCTTGCAGGCGCTGACGCAGCGCTCGCCGATGCGCTCGATCAGCTTGCGCGGAATGCCGGGCGCGGGCGCCTCCTCGATCACCTTCTGGTGGCGGCGCTGCATGGAGCAGTCGCGCTCGCCCAGGTAGACGGCATTGCGGTGCTTGTCCGCCAGGATCTGGATCTCGACGTGGCGCGGGTTCTGCAGGTACTTTTCCATGTACACCGCGGGATTGCCAAAGGCCGCGCCGGCCTCGGCCTTGGTCATCTGCACCGCGTTGACCAGCGCCGCCTCGGTGTGCACCACGCGCATGCCGCGCCCGCCGCCGCCGCCCGCCGCCTTGATGATGACGGGGTAGCCGATGGCCTTGGCGATGCGGCGGATCTGCACCGGATCATCGGGCAGCTCGCCGTCGGAGCCCGGCACGCAGGGCACGCCGGCCTTGATCATCGCCTGCTTGGCCGAGACCTTGTCGCCCATGATGCGGATCGACTCGGGCGTGGGGCCGATGAACTGGAAGCCACTCTTTTCCACGCGCTCGGCGAAGTCGGCGTTCTCGCTCAGGAAACCGTAGCCGGGGTGTATGGCCTCGGCATCCGTCACCTCGGCGGCGGAAATGATCGCGGGCATGTTCAGGTAGCTGTGCGCGGACGGCGGCGGGCCGATGCACACGGCCTCGTCCGCCAGCTTCACGTACTTGGCATCGCGGTCGGCCTCGGAATAGACCATCACCGCCTTGATGCCCAGCTCGCGGCAGGCGCGCTGTACCCGCAAGGCGATCTCGCCTCGGTTGGCAACCAGTATTTTCTTGAACATAGGCACAGCCTTATTCAATCACGAACAACGGCTGGCCAAACTCGACCGCCTGGCCGTTTTCCGCCAGGATGCGCTTGACGATGCCCGACTTGTCGGACTCGATTTCGTTGAGGATCTTCATCGCCTCGACGATGCACAGGGTCTCGCCCTCCTTGACCTCGCTGCCGATCTCGATGAAAGGCTTGGCGCCGGGGCTCGAGGCACGGTAGAAGGTGCCGACCATCGGCGACTTGACGGTATGGCCCTCGGCCGCCGCGGCGGCTGCGGGCTCGGCGGCAGCGGGCGCCGCAGCGGCCACCGGCACGGCAGCCACCGGCTGCGCCTGCACCGGCACCGCCGGTATGTATTGCTGGGCTACCGCGCCACCGCCCTTGACGATGCGCACCTTGCCTTCGGCTTCGGTGATTTCCAGCTCGGATACATTGGACTCCGACACCAGGTCGATCAAGGTTTTCAGTTTGCGTAAATCCATGGCAGTTCCCACCGCAAAAAATCGAACAGGGCGCAAATTTACTCGAAATCCGGCCTATTCGATTCAAAATATTCTATTTCCAGCCATCTGCACATAGATTGGCCATGTAAAGATTTACACGAGCCCGCTCCAGGCTTGCAGGTCGGACTCGTGCAGTTGCCCCATTTTACGTTCTCGGGCCATTCCCTTCGCATCGAACAGCACGCTGTAGGGCAAACCGCCGGCGGTATTGCCAAGCTCCTTGCCCAGCGCCGCGCCCTGCATGCCGGCGATGGCCACCGGCAGCGACAGCGGCATCTGCTGCAGGAAGCGGGCCACCGCCGCCTCCTGGTCCACGGCCAGCGCCAGCACCGTCCAGCCCGCGGCGCGCCGCTCCTGGTAGAAGCGGTCGAGCAGCGGCAGCTCATCGACGCAGGGCGGGCACCAGGTGGCCCAGAAATTGAGCAGCAGCGGCTTGCCCAGGTACTGGCGCATCGCCACCGCAGGCTGCCCGGGCAGGCCGGCGAACTGCTGCGACCACAGGCCGGCCTCGGCACCCGCGGCCACCTCGGCAGGCCGCAGCCGCCACCAGGCCAGGCCCGCGCCGGCCAGGCCGGCGGCCACGGCAACGCCGCCCAGCAGCCAGCGCCGGCTCGGGGATGGAGAAGGTGTGAGGGCAGTCATGGCGTGGCCTCGGATTCTGCCAGCAAACGGCGCAGCGCCTCGGTGCTGCCCCGCGCCACGCGGCCGCGCGCATCGGGCCTGAGCGCGCCGCGCAGGTCGTCGCGGTCGTGGATGATGAAATGCACGCCCACCATCTGCGCCAGCGGCCGGCACGGGCTGCCCACGGTGAGCACGTCCACGCTGTCGCCGCGCATGCCCGAGGTGGACGACACCTCGTAGCTCGCGCCCTGGTTGATCAGCGCGATCTCGGCCGACTTGGGATCGTCGCAGAACAGCTGGATGTGGATGTCGGAATGCCGCGTGGCCACGCCGCTCCATACCGCGCCGCCCAGGTGCGGGCGGAACTCCTGCATGCGCTCCATCCACACCAGGGCCAGCGCGCGCAGCGCCTGCAGCTCCTGCGGCTGGGTGTCGGCGCAAAACAGCGCGATGTACTCGCGCACCGCCACCTCCAGCAGGTCGTTGTCGGGCAGCGCGCTGCGCGCCGGCGCGCCCAGCAGCTTGACTGCGCGCTTCTTCGCGGGGCCCCACTCCATGCCGTCCTCCACCACCATGCGGGCGGCGGTGTGGGCGATTTCCAGGGTCAGGTCATTGTCCATGGCCCATTGTGACCCATCTGCCAAGCCCTGCCGCAGTCCTCATAGAATGCCGCATGCACATTCATATCCTGGGTATTTGCGGCACCTTCATGGGCGGGGTGGCCGCGTTGGCAAGAGAAGCGGGGCACAAGGTCACCGGCTGCGATGCGGGCGTCTATCCGCCGATGAGCGACCAGCTGCGCGCGCTGGGCATCGAGCTGATCGAGGGCTACGGGGCCGAGCAGCTGGCGCTCAAGCCCGATGTGTACGTGGTCGGCAACGTGGTCAGCCGCGCCCGGCTGGCCGACGGCAGCCCGAAGTTTGCGCTGATGGAGGCCATCCTGGAATCCGGCGCCCGCTACACCAGCGGCCCGCAGTGGCTGGCCGAGAACGTGCTGCAGGGCCGGCACGTGCTGGCCGTGGCCGGCACCCACGGCAAGACCACCACCACCTCGATGCTGACTTGGGTGCTGGAGTCGGCCGGCCTTGCGCCCGGCTTCCTGGTCGGCGGCGTGCCGCTGGACTTCGGCGTCTCCGCCCGCCTGGGCGGCAGCGGCGGCAATAGTCGCGGCGAACGCCCGCTGTTCGTGATCGAGGCCGACGAATACGACACCGCCTTCTTCGACAAGCGCAGCAAGTTCGTGCACTACCGCCCGCGCACCGCGGTGCTGAACAACCTGGAGTTCGACCACGCCGACATCTTCGACGACCTGGCCGCCATCGAGCGCCAGTTCCACCACCTGGTGCGCACCGTGCCGGCCTCGGGCCGCATCGTGGCCAACGGGCTGGAGGAGAGCCTGGCGCGCGTACTGCACCAGGGCGTGTGGAGCGAGGTGGTGCGCTTTGGCAGCGCGGTGGACGAATTCAGCGCCACGGGCGAGCCGCATGCCTTCGAGGTGCTGCGCGCCGGCCGGCCGGTGGCGCGGCTGGAATGGGGCCTGAGCGGCGTGCACAACCAGCTCAATGCGCTGGCCGCGATTGCCGCGGCCGAGCATGTGGGCGTGGCGCCCGCCACCGCCGCCGCCGCGCTGGGGCGGTTTCGCAACGTCAAGCGGCGCATGGAGCTGCGCGGCACGGTGGGCGGGATCGCGGTCTACGACGATTTCGCGCACCACCCCACCGCCATCCGCACCACGCTCGACGGGCTGCGCCGCCAGCTCGGGGCCGGCCCGCGCATCCTCGCGGTGTTCGAGCCGCGCAGCAACACCATGAAGCTGGGCACGATGAAATCGCAGCTGCCCTGGTCGCTGGAAGCCGCCGACCTGGCCTTCTGCCACACCGCCGGCCTGGACTGGGATGCCGCGCAGGCCCTGGCGCCGATGGGCGCACGCGCCCAGACCGCCGCCGACGTGGACACGCTGGTGCGCCAGGTGCAGGCTGCGGCGCGGCCGGGCGATGTGCTCGTGTGCATGAGCAACGGCGGCTTCGGCGGCATCCACGGCAAGCTGCTGGCGGCACTGAAGGGGCGTTGAGCGTTTTGCGTTGAGCGTTGTGCGGCGTTCACGCTCAACGCCAGCGCCATGGGCGGCTATGCCCTGCCCCCCAAAAAATAACAGCCAGCACAGATGGCGTCTGCACCGGCTGGTGTCCCGGCTGCAAATCCGGGCCTAGAAATCCACCGTCATCTTGCGGGTGTCGACCACCACGCTGGGCCTGGCCAGCGCGCCGATGCTGGCCGCCGCATACTGGGCGAACCAGTCGGCATCGGCGAACCGGGCGGCGCCCGCGGCCTTGGCCACCGACACCACCTTGTCCACGATCAGCACCTTGCCGCTGGCGCGCAGGGGCTCGCAATCCATGCGCACGAATTCCTGATCCAGCCAGCGCCGGCCGTCCTCGTGGCCCATGGCCTCGGCGCCGTCGAAGTCGTGCAGGAACTCCTGCCCGTCGTCCAGCACCACCTTCATCGCATTGCGCATCCAGCCCTCCTCTTGATTGCGGCAAGGGCTCCAGCTTACACGACCGCGGCTTCTGCCTCTTCGGTGTTTGCGCGCATGCGCCGCGCCTTCACCGATTCGGACAGCTCGCGCAGCGTGGCCACCGAATCGTCCCAGCCCAGGCAGGCATCGGTGATGCTCTGGCCGTAGGCCAGCGCGGCCGGATCGTTCTTGCCGGGCGTGAACTTCTGCGCGCCGGCCTGCAGATGGCTTTCGATCATCACGCCGAAGACCTGGCGCGAGCCGCCGGCCAGCTGCTGGCCGATGTCGCGCGCCACGTCGCGCTGCTTCTCGTGCTGCTTGGAGCTGTTGGCATGGCTGCAGTCGACCATCAGCGTGGCCGGCAGGTGCGCGGCCTCCAGGTCCTTGCAGGCCGCGGCCACATGCTCGGCGCTGTAGTTCGGGGTCTTGCCGCCGCGCAGGATCACATGGCAGTTGCCATTGCCCTTGGTCTGCACGATGGCGACCTGGCCGTTCTTGTGCACCGACAGGAAGTGGTGTGGGCGGCTGGCCGACTGGATCGCATCGGTGGCGATGCGGATGTTGCCGTCGGTGCCGTTCTTGAAGCCGATGGGCGCCGAGATGCCCGAGGCCAGCTCGCGGTGCACCTGGCTTTCGGTGGTGCGCGCGCCGATCGCGCCCCAGGAGATCAGGTCGGCGATGTACTGGGGCGAGATCACGTCGAGGAATTCGCTGCCCGCCGGCACGCCCAGGCGGTTGATGTCGATGAGCAGCTGGCGCGCGATGCGCAGGCCCTCGTCGATGCGGTAGCTCTCGTCGAGGTAGGGGTCGTTGATCAGGCCCTTCCAGCCCACCGTGGTGCGGGGCTTCTCGAAGTACACGCGCATCACGATCTCCAGCGTGTCCTCGTACTCCTTGCGCACCGCCTGCAGGCGGCGGGCGTATTCGATCGCGGCCTGCGGATCGTGGATGGAGCACGGGCCGATGATGACCAGCAGGCGGTCGTCGTCGCCGGACATGATGTTGTTGATGCTCTTGCGGGTGTTGGTCACCAGCGATTCAACGGGAGTGCCCTGGATGGGGAAGAAGCGGATCAGATGCTCGGGAGGCGGTAACACGGTGATGTCCTGGATGCGTTGGTCGTCGGTCTGGCTGGTTTTTTCGCCGCCGCGATACCAGGCATCGCCTGCAGGGTGCGCTGTCGGGTTCATCTGTCGTTCCTTTGAAAGTCGTGGGAATGTGGAAGGGGTAACAAAAAACCGCCGGGCTTTGCAGCTGCGGCGGTTCAGTGGGAGGTTTGGGTGCTCGCGCGCTCAGGCCTCTCGTCCGCCTTGGACCGAGAACCAAAAGTAAAAGTAGGAAGCGCTGCGAATTTGCATTTCGCCAATGTACCACAGTCTGTGCAGGTGCAGCAATTATTTTTTCCAGAAACGCAAGAAAACTGCGACCAGGCCATATCAAGACCAAAAAACGCAGAAAAACTGCACCACTTGTAAATCCATGCAATAAAAAAGCCCATCCATCGATGGGCCTTGCAAGAAACCGGCAATCGCCGCGCTGGCTCAGGCGGTACCGCCCACCGTGAGGCCGTCGATGCGCATCGTGGGCTGGCCCACGCCGACCGGCACGCTTTGCCCCTCTTTGCCGCAGGTGCCCACGCCGCTGTCCAGGCGCATGTCGTTGCCGATCATGCTCACGCGCTTGAGGCATTCCGGCCCGCTGCCGACGATGGTCGCGCCCTTGACCGGATAGAGGATCTTGCCGTCCTCCACCCAGTAGGCCTCGCTGGCCGAGAACACGAACTTGCCGCTGGTGATGTCCACCTGGCCGCCGCCGAAGTTGCTGGCGTACAGGCCCTTCTTGATCGAGGCGATGATCTCCTGCGGGTCCTTGTCGCCGCCGAGCATGTAGGTGTTGGTCATGCGCGGCATCGGAATGTGCGCATAGCTCTCGCGGCGGCCGTTGCCGGTGGGCTTGACCTTCATCAGCCGGGCGTTCATCGCGTCCTGGATGTAGCCCTTGAGGATGCCGTCCTCGATCAGCACATTGCGCTGCGTGGGGTGGCCCTCGTCGTCCACGTTCAGCGAGCCGCGGCGGTCGGCGATGGTGCCGTCGTCCAGCACCGTCACGCCCTTGGCGGCCACGCGCTGGCCGATCATGCCGCTGAAGGCGCTGGAGCCCTTGCGGTTGAAGTCGCCCTCCAGCCCGTGGCCCACCGCCTCGTGCAGCAGCACGCCGGGCCAGCCGGGGCCGAGCACCACGGTCATCTCGCCGGCGGGCGCGGGGCGCGACTCGAGGTTGGTCATCGCCGCTTTCACCGCCTCGTCCACATACTGCTGCACCAGCGCATCGTCGAAATACGCCAGGCCGAAGCGGCCGCCGCCGCCGGCCGAGCCGACCTCGCGGCGCCCCTTGTACTCGGCGATCACCGTCACCGACAGGCGCACCAGCGGGCGCACATCGGCCGCCAGCGTGCCGTCGGCGCGGGCGACCAGCACCACGTCGTGCTCGCTGGCCAGGCCGGCCATCACCTGCTTGACGCGCGGGTCCTTGGCGCGCGCCAGCCGCTCGACCTTTTCGAGCAGCTGCACCTTGGCCGTGCTGTCCAGCGTGGCGATCGGATCCAGCTCGGGATAGAGCGAGCGGCTCGGGGCGATCACCCGCTTGGGCACCGAGACCCGCGCCGACTGGCTCTGCGCGCCGATGGCGCGCACCGTGTGCGCGGCATCCAGCAGCGAAGCCTCGGAGATGTCGTCCGAATACGCGAACGCGGTCTTCTCGCCCACCACCGCGCGCACGCCCACGCCCTGGTCGATGGAGAAGGAGCCGGTCTTGACGATGCCCTCCTCCAGGCTCCAGCCCTCGGCGCGGGTGTACTGGAAGTACAGGTCCGCATCATGCACCTTGTGGGCGCGGATGTCGGCCAGCGCGCGGCTCAGGTGCGACTCATCCAGCCCGAAGGGCGTCAGCAGCAGGTCGCGGGCGATGGCCAGGCGTTGCGCGGTGGACTCGATCTGGGGCAGCGCGGAAGTGGGGAAGGCAGCGGTTGTCATGCAGGGATTTTAGGGCTTGGCACCATGGGTATCGCATGTAAGGGCGAAACCCCGGCGCGCAAGCTCAGAGCAAGGGGCTGCGCTCGTCCACCAGCTGCCGCTGCGCCCGCGCCACCGACATCAGGATGCCCAGCGCCAGCCCCAGCGTGACCATGGCGGTGCCGCCGTAGCTCACGAACGGCAGCGGCACGCCCACCACTGGCAGGATGCCGCTGACCATGCCCATGTTCACGAAGGCATAGGTGAAGAAGATCATCGCCACCGCGCCGGCCATCAGCCGCCCGAACAGCGAGCTGGCGCGCATCGCGATCGCCAGGCCGCGCCACACCAGCAGTAGGAAGAAAAAGATCAGCAGCAGGTTGCCGGCGAGCCCGAACTCCTCGGAATAGGCCGCGAAGATGAAGTCGGTGGTGCGCTCGGGGATGAACTCCAGGTGCGTCTGCGTGCCCGCCATGAAGCCCTTGCCCAGGAAGCCCCCCGAGCCGATGGCGATCATGCCCTGGATGATGTGAAAGCCCTTGCCGAGCGGATCGCGCGTGGGATCGAGCAGGGTGCAGATGCGCTGGCGCTGGTATTCGTGCAGCACCTTCAGGTCCATGCCGTCCTCGCAGATGTGGTGGCCGTACAGCGCCACCAGCAAAATGCCGACCACGCCCAGCAGCACCGGCGGCAGCACCAGCTTCCAGGGCAGGCCCGCGAAATAGATCACCGACAGGCCGGCGGCCAGCACCAGCAGCGAGGTGCCCAGGTCGGGCTGCTTCATGATCAGGCCCACCGGCACCGCCAGCAGGCCCAGCGCCACCGCGAAATCCACGGGCCGCAGCGCGCCCTCGCGCCGCTGGAACCACCAGGCCAGCATCAGCGGCATCGCGATCTTGAGCAGCTCGCTGGGCTGGATCACGATGCCCAGGTTCACCCAGCGCTGCGCCCCCTTCTTGGTGATGCCGAACAGCGCCACCGCCACCAGCAGGGCCACGCCCAGCGTGTACAGCGGCACCGCCAGCAGCATCAGCCGCTGCGGCGGGATCTGCGACACCACCAGCATGATGCCGCAGGCCAGCAGCATGTTGCGGCCATGGTCGACGAAGCGCGTGCCATGGTCGTAGCCCGACGAGTACATCGCGGTCAGCCCGATCGCCGCCAGCACCGCGATGATGAAGATCAGCGGCCAGTCGTAGCCGCGCAGCATCGGCAGCACGCGCTGCAGCACACTGGGTTTGTCGAGAACATCCTGCATGGGCGCCATTATCGCCGCGCGCCCTATGATGGCGGGCATGCCCACCACCCACCTGCTGTACCTGCACGGCTTTCGCTCCTCGCCCCGCTCCGCCAAGGCGCGGCAGATGCATGCCTATGTGCAGGCCCATGTGCCCGGGCTCGCCTGGTGCTGCCCGCAGCTGCCGCCATCGCCGCGCGCGGCGATGGCGCTGGTGGCGCGGCTGACGGCCGGCTGGCCGCTGGCCGAGCCCGGCCGGCTGGCGGTGGTCGGCTCGTCGCTCGGCGGCTTCTATGCCAGCTGGGCCGCGCAGCGGCTGGGCTGCAAGAGCGTGCTGATCAATCCCGCGGTGAACCCGGCGCGCGACCTGGAGAAGTACATCGGCGAGCTCAGCGCCTGGCACGACCCGGGGGAGCGTTTTTTCTTCCGCCCCGAATTCATCGCCGAGCTGCAGGCCCTGGACGTGCGCCAGCTGCCGCCCGCGGGCCCCGAATTGCTGCTGGCGGCCCAGGGCGACGAGGTGCTGGACTGGCGCGAGATGGTGGCGCGCTACCCCCAGGCCAGGCTGCGGCTGCAGCCCGGCGGCGACCATGCGCTGTCCAATTTTGCCGACTACCTGCCGGAAATCGCGGTCTTCATGGAGTGGTAAAACCGGGCAGCCCCCCGCGCCATGGGAAAATAGCCGGCTATGTACGCATTGTTCGACGATGCCGGCAAATTCCTGGCCGGCCGCATTCTCTCCGAGGCGGATAGCTCCGCGCAGATCGAGCTGGACTCCGGCAAGCGGGTCAAGGCCAAGGCCGCCAATATCCTGCTCAAGTTCGACAAGCCCGCGCCCGCCGAGCTGATGGCCCAGGCGCAGGCCCTGGCTGCCGACATCGATCCGCAGCTGGCCTGGGAATTCGCGCCCGGCGAGGAGTTCGGCTTTGCCGACCTGGCGCGCGACTATTTCTCCGCCAGCGCCGGCACCGTCGAGCAGGCGGCGGCGCTGTTCGCGCTGTTCGAGGCGCCGCACTACTTCCGCCGCGCCGGCAAGGGCCGCTTCAAGAAGGCGCCGGCCGAGATCGTGCAGCAGGCGCTGGCCGCGATCGAGAAGAAAAAGCAGGTCCAGGCGCAGATCGATGCCTGGGCCGCCGAGCTGGTGGCGGGCCGCTGCCCCGAGCCGGTGCAGCAGCAGCTGTACAAGATCCTGTTTCGGCCCGACAAGAACGCCGCCGAATACAAGGCGGTGGTCGAAGCCAGCCGCAGCGCGCACCAGGCGCCGCTGCAGCTGCTGCAGGAGGCCGGCGCGATCCGCTCCTCGTACCAGTTCCACTGGCAGCGCTTCCTGTTCGACAACTTTCCCAAGGGCACCGGCTTTGCGCCGCTGGCGGCGCCGCAGCCGCCGGCCGAGCTGCCGCTGGCCGAGGTGCAGGCCTATTCGATCGACGACTCGGCCACCACCGAGATCGACGATGCGCTGTCGGTGCAGGGCCTGGGCAGCGGCCAGGTGACGGTGGGCGTGCACATCGCCGCGCCGGGCCTGGCGATCACGCCCGGCTCGGCGCTGGACCAGGTGGGCCGCAGCCGCTATTCCACCGTCTACATGCCCGGCTACAAGATCACCATGCTGCCCGACGAGGTGGTGCAGATCTACACGCTGGACGAGGGCCGCGCCAACCCGGCGGTGTCGCTGTACGTGACCTACGACGAGGCCACGCTGGCGGTCATCTCCAAGGTGACCCGGCTCGAGCGCGTGCCAGTGGCGGTCAATTTCCGCTACGACAAGCTCGACCACATCGCCACCGAGGAATGGCTCAGCGATGCCTCGGTCTCGGTCGAGGGCACGCCCCAGCCGCTGCTGGACAAGCGCAGCGAGCTCAGCTTTCTGTACCGCCTGTCCAGGCACCTCAAGGCCCAGCGCGAGGTGGTGCGCGGCAAACCCGAGAACTTCAACCGGCCGGACTACAACTTCCGCCTCGTCGGCAACGATGGCGAGGTGCCCGACGGCAGCGAGACGGTGCAGATCAGCGTGCGCAAGCGCGGCGCGCCGCTGGACCTGATCGTGGCCGAGGCCGCGATCGTGGCCAACAGCAGCTGGGGCGAATGGCTGGCCGAGCTGGGCGTGCCCGGCATCTACCGCAGCCAGGCCAGCCTGGCGCCGGGCGTCAAGGTGCGCATGTCCACCAAGGCGCTGCCGCATGCGGGCATCGGCGTCAAGAGCTATGTCTGGGCCACCTCGCCGCTGCGCCGCTACACCGACCTGGTGAACCAGTGGCAGATCATCGCCTGCGCGCGCCATGGCGCCACCGCCGCGCTGGCCGCGCCATTCAAGCCCAAGGATGCGGAGCTGTTCTCCATCATCAGCGGCTTCGACGCCGCCTACGGCGCCTACAACGGCTACCAGGCCGGCATGGAGCGCTACTGGACGCTGAAGTACCTGGAGCAGAACCAGCTCACCGAGCTGACCGCCAGCGTCATCAAGGAGGGCGCGAACGGCAGCTTCATGGTGCGCGCGGACACGCTGCCGCTGGTGTTTCCAGTGCTGGGCGCGCAGAACCTGCCGCGCGGCGCGCAGGTGCGGGTCAAGCTCGGCGAGATCGACGAGATCACGCTCGACGTGAGCGGCACGGTGATCGAGCGGCTGGACGATGCCGCCGCGCCCGCCGGCGCGGATGCCGTGCAGCAGGGCGACGAGGACGACGACGAGGACGCCGCCGGCCCCATCGCGATCGCGGTGGACGTGGGCGACAGCGAGGGCGGCCCCGCGGCGGCAGGCAGCCAGTAGCAGGCACCGTGACCGGGCTGGCCAGGCTGCGCAGACCCAGCACGCTCCAGGCGGCGCTGCTGTTTTCGCTGGCCGTGCATGCCGCGCTGCTCGGCCTGCGCTTCACCCGGCCCGATGCCTTGCAGCGCCTGTTCGAGGACACGCCGCTCGAAGTCATCCTGGTCAACGCCAGCTCCGCCGAGGCGCCCGAGCGGCCCCAGGCGCTGGCGCAGGCCCGGCTCGCGGGCGGCGGCGAATCGGCCCAGGCCGGCGAGCGCGCCAGCAGCCCGCTGCCCACCTCGGCCCTGAGCCGGATGGGCGACGACTTCGAGGAGCGCCAGCGCCGCATCGACGCCATGCAGGCGCAGCAGATGCAGCTGCTGGCCAGCCTGCGCCGCCAGCTCGCCAGCTACCCGCTGCCGGGCGACAGCCAGGCCGGCGCCACCGGCACCGAGCAGCAGGAAAGGCGCCAGCAGCTGCTGCAGCTGCTGGCCGAGATCGAAAAGCGCATCCACGAGGAAAACGCCCGGCCCAAGAAGCGCTACATCAGCCCCGCCACCCGCGAGGCGGTCTATGCGCTGTACTACGATGCGCTGCGCCGCAAGGTGGAGGCCCGCGGCACCGAGAATTTTCCCGAGGCCGGCGGCCAAAAGCTCTATGGCGAGCTGGTCATGGCCATCACGGTGAACCACGACGGCCGCGTGCTCGGCACCGAGGTCTACCAGAGCTCGGGCAACCGCCAGCTCGACCGGCGCGCCGAGGCCATCGCCGCCAGCGCCGGGCCTTTTGGCCACTTCGGCGCGCAGCTGCGCGCCCGGGCCGACCAGATCGCGGTAGTCTCCAGGTTCCGCTTCACCCGCGAGCAGGTACTGGAAACCGCCAGCCTTGAATAAAACCATAGCTATTGGCACTTATGCATAAACGTTTTCAAATATAAAACACATTAAAACATAGACAATACAAGCGCTAACAGCTCCTATTTTTGAGAACACCATGCCAGCCATCGACCGCTACTGCGTGATGGGCAACCCGATTGCCCACAGCCGCTCGCCCCGCATCCACAGCCTGTTCGCCGCGCTCAGCGGCCAGGCCCTGAGCTACGAGCGGCAGCTCGTGCCGCTCGACGGCTTTGCCGGCGCGGTGCGCGCCTTCGCGGCCGGCGGCGGCAAGGGCCTGAACGTGACCGTGCCCTTCAAGCTCGAAGCCGCGGCCATCGCCAGCAGCCACAGCGAGCGCGTGCGCCGCGCCGGCGCGGCCAACACCCTGGTGCTGCAAGAGGGCGGCGGCATCCATGCCGACAACACCGACGGCCTGGGCCTGGTGGCCGACATCGTGGGCAACGCCGGCGTGCCCATCGCCGGGCGGCGCGTGCTGCTGCTGGGCGCGGGCGGCGCCGCCGCCGGCGCGCTGGCGCCGCTGCTCGAACAGGCGCCCGAGCAGCTGGTGGTCTGCAACCGCACCGCCAGCAAGGCCGAGGCCCTGGCCGCGCAGCACGCCGACCTGGCGGCGCGGCACCGCAGCGCCTTGCAGGCGCAGGGGCTGCAAGCGCTGCAAGGCAGTTTCGACCTCGTCATCAACGCCACCGCCAGCAGCCTGGCGGGCGCGCAGATCCCCATCGCCGCCAGCGTGCTGCGCCCCGGCTGCCTGGTCTACGACATGATGTACGGCCCCGCGGCCCAGCCCTTCCTGGCCTGGGCCGCGCAGCAGGGCGCGCAGGCCCGCGACGGCCTGGGCATGCTGGTGGAGCAGGCGGCCGAATCCTTCGCGCTGTGGCGCGGCCTGCGGCCGCCGTCGCAGCCGGTGCTGGCCCAGCTGCGGCTGGACCTGGAACCCGGGGCCTGAGCCATGAAGGCGCTGCTGCGGTGGCTGGGCTGGCTGGTGCTGCTGGCGCTGGGCCTGGAGCTGTTCTTCATCGGCCGCATCGCGCTGCTGGCGCAGGTCGACCCGGCCTCCACCGCCTTCGAGCGCTCCGAGGCCTGGCGCCAGATCCGCGACGACGGCCGCCTGCGCTGGCGCCAGCAATGGGCGGACTACGAGCGCATCGCCGACTCGCTCAAGCGCGCGGTCATCGCCTCGGAGGACGACAGCTTCGCCACCCACGACGGCGTGATGTGGGAGGCGATCCAGAAGGCCCGCGCGCGCAACGAAAAGGCCCTGGCGCGCGCGGAGCAGCTGCAGGAGCAGGCCATCGCCCGGGCCGAGGCGCTGGCCAAAAAGCGCGGCGAGGAGTTCGATCCGGCCGCGGTGCCGATCAAGCCGGTCAAGCTCATGGGTGGCTCCACCATCACCCAGCAGCTGGCCAAGAACCTGCTGCTGTCCTCCGAGCGGCACATGCTGCGCAAGGGGCAGGAGCTGGTGCTGACCTATGCGCTGGAGCTGCTGCTCGACAAGCAGCGCATCCTGGAGCTGTACCTGAACCATGCCGAATGGGGCGACGGCATCTTCGGCGCCGAGGCGGCCGCGCAGCACTACTTCCACAAGAGCGCCGCGCAGCTCGCGCCCGCCGAGGCCGCGCGCCTGGCGGTGATGCTGCCCCGCCCCAAGGAGGCCGAGAAGAACCCCCAGTCGGCCTACATGAACCGCCGCACCAGCACCATCCTGGCCCGCATGCGGTATGCAGAACTGCCCACCCCCTGAGTCGCTGCGCGCCTTCCCCCTCTCTCGCTACGCGGGAGGGGGACGACACCCTCGCTGCGGGGCGGCCCTTGCTTGGTGTCCACCGATGGGTCGTGTCAGTTTCCTACGCTGCGCCATAGAAGATGGGATCGTTGGACTGGGTGAAAATACCGCATCCAACGCTCCATACTCCAAATGAGAATCCTCGGCATCGACCCCGGCCTGCAGACCACCGGCTTTGGCGTCATCGACGCGCACGGCCAGCGCCTGTCCTATGTGGCCAGCGGCACCATCCGCACCACCAGGCTGGAGCTGGGCGACCTGCCGGGCCGGCTCAAGATCCTGTTCGACGGCATCAACGAGGTCTGCGCCCGCTACCAGCCCGATGCCGCCTCGGTCGAGATCGTCTTCGTCAACGTCAACCCGCAGTCCACGCTGCTGCTGGGCCAGGCGCGCGGCTCGGCGCTCACCGCGCTGGTCGCCAACGACCTGAAGGTGGCCGAGTACACCGCGCTGCAGATGAAAAAGGCCGTGGTCGGCCATGGCCGCGCCGCCAAGTCGCAGGTGCAGGAGATGGTGCGGCGCCTGCTGCAGCTGCCCGGCCTGCCCGGCACCGACGCGGCCGACGCGCTGGGCATGGCCATCACCCACGCCCATGCCGGCATGGCGATGGCGCGCATGGCCGAGGTCAGCCCGCTGCAGCGCCGCCAGCACGCCATGTACAAGGCCGGGCGCAGCTACTAGGGTGTGTCATCAATTGCTTACCCGCGCGCTGGCGCGGCCATGCGGATGGATGCGCGAAGCGTGGCGCAGCCCATAGTCATCTATGGGCAAGCCGCGCGACAAAGCAGACGCCGCACGGCCGCCCAGCCCGAAGGGAAAGCCCTGCGGGCGGCGCATTGCGGCGTTGCCCCTCGCTCATGTAGCAGGGCTACACCGCGCTCAGGGCGCCTTGCACTGCACCGCCCGCAGAGCTTTCGCGCAGGCAAGCAATTGATGACACACCCTAGCTACTGCAGGCGGATGCCGCGCTTGCGGATCAGCGCCCCCCAGCGCCGGGTCTCCGCGGCAATCAGCGCGCTGAAGCCCGGGCCGTCGAGCGCGAGCAGCTCGGTGTCCAGCGCCGCCAGCCGGGCCCGCACTTCGGCCGAGGCCATGGCGCGCTGGAACTGCCCGCCCAGCCAGGCAAGCACCGGCGCCGGCGTCTTCGCCAGCGCGGCCACGCCGTACCAGGACTGGACCAGGGTATCGCTGAAGCCGGCCTCGGCAACGGTAGGCACATCGGGCAGCGAACGGGTGCGCGTGGCGGCATTGACCGCCAGCGGCCGCACCTTGCCCGCGCGAATCAGCGGCAGCACCAGGTTCTGCGACACCAGCGCGAACTGCAGCAGCCCGGAGCCCAGGTCCAGCAGCGCCGGCGGCTGGCCCTTGTAGCTCACATTGCTCAGCTTGATGCCGGTGCGCTCGAAGAAAAGCTCCTGCGCCAGGTGGATGGAGCTGCCGGTGCCGGGGTTGGCGGCGTTGAGCGCGCCCGGCCGGGCGGCCGCCAGCGTGACGAACTCCTGCAGCGTCTGCGCCGGCACCGCGCTGTGCACCACGAACACCGTGGGCGCCGCGGCAATGCCGCAGATGCCGACGAAGTCCTGGCTGCGCGTTCTCGCGTCCGCGAACAGATGCTCGCCGGTCGCCAGCAGCGGCGTGGCGCTCAGCAGCGTGTAGCCGTCGGCCGGCGCCCTGGCCACGTTGTCCAGGCCGATGCGCCCGTCGGCGCCGGGGCGGTTGTCGACCACGATGCGCTGCGGCAGCGCCTCGGACAGCGGGTCGCACACCGCGCGCAGCACCACGTCGACAACGCCGCCCGCCGGATAGGGCACGACCAGGCGCAACGGCCGCTCGGGAAAGCCGTCCGGCCCTGGCGGCGCGCCGGCGCCGGCCGGCAGCGGCAACAGGCCGAGGCCGGCCGATGCGCTGGCGAGCAGCGCGTGGAGGTTGAATGCTCGACGGTCCATGCTTGTCTCCTGCTGATTCTTTGCTAGTCGATATAGCCCGCCATGGCTTGCAGCGCCTGGCGCGTCTCGCCCACCAGGCGCTGCATCACGGCCTGCACCGGCTCGATCTGGCGCAGCCAGTGCACGCTCTGGCCAGCGGCCTCGTACATCAGCGGCGCGATCCGGTGCTCTTCCACCGCCGCCAGCAGCTCGCCGGTGAGGGCCTGCTGGTACGGCATGGCCAGCGGCTCGGGCGCATCCGGCTGGGCCCAGGCGTCGCTGAATGCGCTGCGCACCACACGGCAGGGCTTGCCGCTGTGGGCCCGGGTGATCACCGTGTCCTCGCTGCCGGCGGCGATCAGCTTGTCGGCCAGCGCCGCCGGCAGCTCGTGCTCGCGCGTGCCCAGCCACAGCGTACCCAGCCAGGCGCCCTGCGCGCCCAGCGCCAGCGAGGCCGCCACCTGCGCGCCAGTGCCTATGCCGCCGGCCGCGATCACCGGCCGACCCTGGGCCGCGGCCACGATCTGCGGCACCAGCGTGAAGGTGCCGATCGGCCCGGTGTGGCCGCCCGCATCGTAGCCCTGGGCCACCAGGATGTCGGCGCCGGCCGCGATCGCCTTGTGCGCATGGCGCACGCTGCCGACCAGCGCGATGGTGTGCAGCCCGCGCGCCTTGATGCGGGCCAGCGCCGCCACCGGCGTGCCGACGCCAGCGGCGAAAACATCGATATCGCTGGCCGCCACGGCGTCCACCTGCTCCTCGAACAGGCTTTGCGAGCGCACGTACTGCGAGAAGAAATTGCCCTCGGTGGCCGGCGGCACCGCGTACTGCCTGAACAGGCCCTGCACGAAATCCCGGTGCGCCTGCGGCAGCGCCGCGGTGACGGCGGCGCGCTCGTCGTGCCCGGGCAGGCCGCTGGGCAGCAGCAGGTCCACGCCCACCGGGTGCTCGGGGCACAGCTCGCGCAGCTGGCGCAGCTTTTGCTGCAGCTCGTGCGGGCCGTCGCGCGCGGCGGCATAGACGCCGAGCCCGCCGGCGCGCGAGATCGCCGCGGCGACCTCGATGCGGTGGGCCAGGCCAAAGATCGGCAGGCGGATGCCCAGCCGGCGGCAGAGCTCGTTCGTCAGTGCAGCGCTCATGTCCACAGCTGCGGCTCCATGTCCAGGCAGGGGTGCTGCGGCAGCGCCGCGGCGCGCCGCAGCACGTGGCGGCCAATCAGGTTCTTGTGCACCTCGCTCGCCCCCTCGCCGATCTGGTTCATCTTGGCGTCGCGCAAAAAGCGCTCCAGCGGAAAGGCCTTGAGGTAGCCGTTGCCGCCCAGCAGCTGCAGGCAGTCGACCACCACGCGCATGCACAGGTCGGTGGCATGCATCTTGGCGATCGAGGCATGGATCGCCACATCGGCATCGCCCGTGTCGTAGCGCAGCGCGGTGCTGTAGACCAGGCAGCGCGCAGCCTCGATCTGGGCCGCCATCTCGGCCAGCATCCACTGCACGCCCTGGTGCCCGCCGATGGCCTGCCCGAAGACCTGGCGCTGGTTGGCGTACTGCGCGGCGATCTGCAGTGCGCCGGCGGCCCGGCCCAGCGCGATGGCCGCGTGGCCGATGCGGGCGCGCAGCAGCGTGTCCTGCGCCACCGCCATGCCCTCGCCCTCCTGGCCGAGCATATGGCCCGGCGGGATGCGCACCTGCTCGAAACCGAGCATGGCGATCGGCACGCCATACCAGCCGAGCTTGGGTATCTCCGCCGAGACCGTGATGCCCGGCGTATCGCGCGGCACGACGAAGCCGCTGAGCCCGCGGGCGCCTTCCGCTCCATCGGCCTGGCGCGCCACCACGACGAACATGTCGGCCACGTTGGCGCGGGTGATGAATTTCTTGCACCCGTTCAGCACCCAGCCGCCGTCCGGCGCCGCCGTGTACCGCGCCGCCAGGCGCGCCACGTCGCTGCCGGCGCCGGGCTCGGTGAGCGCGAAGGCGCACTGGCGCGCGCCGCTGGCCAGCTCGGGCAGCAGTGCGCGCTTCAGCTCTTCGCTGGCGCCGGCCACGATGGGGCGCGAGGACAGGTCGGTGCCCGTGATCAGCGAAGCGGCCGTCGAACACACGGACGCCACTTCCTCGATGATGCGCACACGCAGCAGCATCGATGCCTCGGTGCCGCCATGGGCCCGTGGAAAGGCGGTGGCGACGATACCCTCGCGGCACAGCAGGCGGAAGGTGTCCCAGGCGAAGACATCCTGCTGCGCCACGCGCTCGGCGTCCGGGCCGATGCGTTCGGCCACCAGGGCTTTCACGCGCCCGAGCAGCGCGGCTTCGTCGGACGGCAGGCGCACGAGCGGATGCCGGGGTTCTGGAATGGACATGGATTCTTTTCCTTTGCTTCAGGTGCCCGCCGCCGTGGGGGAAGCCGTTCCAGGCGTGCGGGTCTCCTGGACTTCACTGTAGAAAGCCGGCACCCGCGAGCCAACCGGAAATGTGAGAATCAGCTATCTCGTTTAGAGATAGAAGAAGGCCTGCCATGACCCATTCGCCCGAAGCCCTGGAACTGCTGACGCTGAAGTCGCTGCGCACGCTGGCCGCCGCCGCCCAGGGCGGCAGCCTGACGCGCGCCGCGGTGGAGCGGGGCCTGGCGCAGTCGGCCGTGAGCCGGCAGATCGCCGAGCTGGAGCGCGCGCTGGGCGGCGCGCTGTTTCACCGCACCGGGCGCGGCGTCAAGCCCACGGCCCTGGCCGAGCAGGTGCTGCCGCGGATCGAGGCGCTGCTGTCAGAGGCGGATGCGCTGCTGCACCTGGGCAAGGAGCTGACCGGCGTGCCCAGCGGCATGGTCACCCTGGGCCTGGTGCCCGGCGTGGCCGGCTTCATGGCCGCGGCGCTGTATGGCGAGGTGGCGAGCCGCTATCCGGAGATCCGGCTGCGGGTGGTCGAGGGCTACAGCGGCGACATGGAGGTGGCGCTGAGCCAGGGGCGCATCGACATGGCTATCCTCAACCGCTACCGCGCCCGGGGCAGCAACAGCTACCGCAAGCTCGCCGACGCGCAGGTGTGCGTGGTGGGCCGGCGCCGGCTGCTGCAGCAGGCGCTGGGGCAAGGGCGCGGCGCCCTGCCGCCCAGCATCGCGCTGCCCGCGCTGGAGCGGCTGCCGCTGGTGCTGCCGGTGCCGCCCAATGCCATCCGCAACCTGCTCGACGAGCAGACCCACCGGCTCGGCCTGCGCCTGCATGTGATCCTGGAGGGCAGCTCCTCGGTGATCCTCAAGAGCATGCTGGCGCAGCACGACTGCGCCACGCTGCTGCCGCGCCATGCGGTCGCCGCCGAGCTGGCCAGCGGCAGCCTGGCGGCCGTGCCGCTGGCGGAGCGGGTCTTCCGCCAGCATGTGGTGCTGGCCACCAGCAGCCAGCGGCCCTTCACGCTGGCCGGCAAGGCGGTGGCGGGCCTGGTCTCGCAGGTGGCCGGTGCGCAGATGGCGCTGCACGGCATGCCGGGCCAAGCGGCGGGCGCATCCCAGGCCGGGAAATAGGCGGACAACGGCAGAAAGAAGACAGAAAAAAACCTGTGCGTATCACGCACAGGTCTGGCCGGCCGAGCAAGTCTTCACACGTGGATCCAGCTATTCCGTTGAGTCAATAACTGGTATGAAGCACGGCCACCAACAAACGGTCTCGGGTCTCAGTTCGCGAACACGATGTTGGCGATCAGGCCGGTGCCGATCGCGATCAGCAGGTAGTCGCCGCCATACTGGATCCATTGGTAGCCGCGCGGCGGCGCATAGAGGCGGTGCATGCGCCAGTCGCCCACCACATAGCTGTAGCCGCGGTACGGCCGGGGCACATAGCCGCCACGCACCCAGTTGTGGCTCGGGCCGGCACCCGGATGGCGCATGGGCGGCGCCATGTGTGGCGCAGGCGGAGGCGGGCCACGGCGCCAGTCAGGCCGTTGATCACGCCGCTCGCGCTCCTGGCGATGGCCGGGCGGGCCATAGCCATCCGGCCCGCGGCCGGGATAGGGCTGGGCCTGCACCGAAGCAGCGCCCATCGCAAGCATCACGCCTGCAAGCACCGTCGAAAATTGCCAGCGTTTCATTGTTTTGCTCCTTTCCGGGTCCTGCAGCCCTGGCCATGCGGAGTGTCGGACAGAGGCTGCATGCCTCCATTAAACGCCCGATGGCCCGGCATGGTTTACCCCGGTGGGCTGCGCCCGGTTGCTCTGCTCACAATGTAAAGCATGCGGGCGCCTGGAAACGGATATCGCGGAGGGAAAATTTGTATCCCGGCGCCACGTCGCGTTTACGCCACTTTTGCCGGCGTTACCAAATGCAGAACGGCTTGCGCGGTGTTGCCAGCAAAGCCTGAGCGCATCAGACGATGCGGCCCACGAACAGCACGGCAAAGAAAGCCAGGGCCGCGATGATGGTCCACTTGAACAGCAGCAGCGCCCAGTTGCGGTAACGCACCTGGCCGGTGCCCAGGTAGAAGACGAAGCCGAGCGCCGACATCAGGATCAGCAGGGCGACCAGCCAGCGGAAGATCAGCATCGCGCCGGCGTCACCAGGCCAGCGAGGGCTGTGCGAAGCCCTGCGGCGCCTGGCGCTCGTGTTCGAAGGTCACCAGCTCCCACGCATCCTGCTGCTCCATCAGCGCGCGCAGCAGCAGGTTGTTCAGCCCGTGGCCGGAGCGAAAGGCGCTGTAGGCCGCGAGCAGCGGGTGGCCGACGATGTACAGGTCGCCCATCGCGTCGAGGATCTTGTGCTTGACGAACTCGTCGTCGTAGCGCAGGCCGTCGCTGTTGAGCACCTTGTAGTCATCCATCACGATGGCGTTGTCGAGCCCGCCGCCCAGCGCCAGGCCATTGGCGCGCAGCATCTCCACGTCCTTGGTGAAGCCGAAGGTGCGGGCGCGCGCAATGTCGCGCGTGTAGTTGCCCGAGCCCAGGTCGAACTCGTAGACCTGGCCGGTGGAGTCGACCGCCGGGTGCGAGAAATCGATCTCGAAGCGCAGCTTGAAGCCGTGGTAGGGATCGAGCCGCGCCCACTTGAGGTTGTCGCCCTCGCCCTGGCGCACTTCCACCGGCTTGAGCACCTTCAGGAAGCGCTTGGGCGCGTTCTGCAGCACGATGCCGGCGCTTTGCAGCAGGAACACGAACGAGGCGGAGGAGCCGTCGAGGATGGGGATCTCCTCCGCGGTGACGTCGATGTAGAGGTTGTCCAGCCCCAGGCCGGCACAGGCCGACATCACATGCTCCACCGTGTGGATGCGGGCATCGCCGCTGCCCAGCGTCGACGCCATGCGCGTATCGACCACCGCGCCGGCCGATACCGGCATGTCCACCGGCTCGGGCAGGTCGACGCGGCGAAAGACGATGCCCGTGTCCGGCTGCGCCGGGCGCAGCGTGAGCTCCACACGCTGGCCACTGTGCAGCCCGACGCCGACGGCGTGGGTCAATGTCTTGATCGTGCGTTGCTGAAGCATAGCTGTGTATTTTACCCGGGGAGGTTCCTGGAAGGGGCTGAAAATATCAATCATCGCCATAGATGAAACAACGCGCTGCACCTCTTCAGGTTAACAGCGCGTTGTCAACGCAGTGTTGCGGAATGTGGCCCTTGGGCAGAGCCGCATCCGCGCGGCTGCATCACGCCATCAGTCGGCCTGCTTGCGCAGGAAGGCGGGGATCTCCAGGTCGTCCATGCCGCCGGAGGACATCGCGTCCACGCGGGCGGCGGCGCTGTTGCGGCCGGTACGCCACACCTTGGGCACGCTCATGTTGGAGTAGTCGGGCGCCTGCACGCCGCCGCTGGCGACACTGGCCTGGCCGCCCAGGCCGCCGACCGTGTTGGTCACCGGCTGGGCCGCGAACGGCATGTCGTCGGTGCCGGTGCGCAGGCCCAGGCTGCCCTGGATCACCGAGATCGGCTGGCGCTTGGCCTGCTGGCGGGCCAGGCCGGTGGCCATCACGGTCACGCGGATCTCCTCGCCCAGCGAGTCGTCGTAGGCGGCGCCGTAGATGACGTGCGCGTCTTCCGAGGCATAGGCATTGATGGTGCCCATGGCCTGGCGCGACTCGGACAGCTTAAAGGTCTCGCGCGATGCGGTCACCAGCACCAGCACACCCTTGGCGCCCGACAGGTCGATGCCCTCCAGCAGCGGGCAGGCCATGGCCTGCTCGGCGGCGATGCGGGCGCGGTCGGGGCCGCTGGCGGTGGCGGTGCCCATCATGGCCTTGCCGGGCTCGCTCATCACGGTGCGCACGTCGGCAAAGTCGACGTTCACCTCGCCGTAGTCGTTGATGATCTCGGCGATGCCGCCCACCGCGTTCTTCAGCACGTCGTTGGCATGGGCGAAGGCCTGGTCCTGGGTGATGTCGTCGCCCAGCACGTCGAGCAGCTTCTCGTTGAGCACCACGATCAGCGAGTCCACGTTGGCCTCGAGCTCGGCCAGGCCGCCCTCGGCGTTGTTCATGCGGCGGCGGCCTTCCCATTCGAAGGGCTTGGTCACCACGCCGACGGTGAGGATGCCCATCTCCTTGGCCACGCGGGCGATCACCGGAGCGGCGCCGGTGCCGGTGCCGCCGCCCATGCCCGCGGTGATGAAGAGCATGTGCGAGCCGGCCAGCGAAGCGCGGATGTCCTCGATCGCGGACTCGGCGGCCTCGCGGCCGTTGTCGGGCTTGCTGCCCGCGCCCAGGCCGCTGTCGCCCAGCTGGATCACGCGGTGCGCATGGCTGCGCTGCAGGGCCTGCGCATCGGTGTTGGCGGAGATGAACTCCACGCCCTGCACCTTGCGCTCGATCATGTGCTCCACCGCATTGCCGCCGCCGCCGCCAACGCCGATCACCTTGATCAGGGTGCCTTGATTGAACTGGTTGTCTTCGTACATTTCGATGGTCATTTGCCTGCTCCTGTCGCTCTCGCTTGAATAGGGGTGAATGGATATGGGTGGATGTCTGCGAACCTTGTTGATGAACCTGGACATCGTGGCGGCCCCGTGGAACGCCACTGGTCACGGGTGCGGTGCGGTGGCGGGGGGCTGCTCTTGGCCAGCCAGAGAGGGTTGCTGTGCATGGTCAGAAGTTCCCCACGATGAAGTCTTTCAAACGCCCGAAGGCGGATTTCACAGATCCGCTCTTCTGGGCCACCTTGTAGCCGCGCATCCGTGCCACGCGGGCTTCCTCCAGCAGGCCCATCACCGTGGCGGCGCGCGGCTGCGCCACCATCTCGGCCAGGGTGCCGGAGTACTTGGGAATGCCACGGCGCACCGGCTTGAGGAAGATGTCTTCCCCCAGCTCGACCATGCCGGGCATCACTGCGCTGCCGCCGGTCAGCACGATGCCGGACGACAGAACCTCTTCGTATCCCGATTCGCGGATGACCTGCTGCACCAGCGAAAAGATCTCTTCCACGCGCGGCTCGATCACGCCGGCCAGCGCCTGCTTGGACAGCAGGCGCGGACCGCGGTCGCCCAGGCCCGGCACATCGACCTGGCTGTCCGGGTCGGCCAGCAGCTGCTTGGCGCAGCCGCTGTCGACCTTGATGTCCTCGGCGTCCTTGGTGGGGGTGCGCAGCGCCATCGCGATGTCGCTGGTGATCAGGTCGCCGGCGATCGGGATCACCGCGGTGTGGCGGATCGCGCCGCCGGTGAAGATGGACACATCGGTCGTGCCCGCGCCGATATCGACCACCGCCACGCCCAGCTCGCGCTCGTCGTCGGTGAGCACCGCCTGGCTCGACACCAGTGGGTTCAGCAGCAGCTGCTCGACCTCCAGGCCGCAGCGGCGCACGCACTTGATGATGTTCTCGGCCGCGCTCTGCGCGCCGGTGACGATATGGATCTTGGCCTCCAGGCGCAGGCCGCTCATGCCTATGGGCTCGCGCACGTCCTGCCCGTCGATCGCGAACTCCTGCGGCTCCACCAGCAGCAGGCGCTGGTCCGACGGGATGCTGATGGCCTTGGCGGTCTCCAGCACGCGGGCCACGTCGGCGGCCGAGACCTCCTTGTCCTTGACCGCCACCATGCCGCTCGAATTGATGCCGCGGATGTGGCTGCCGGTGATGCCGGTGTAGACCCGCTGGATCTTGCAGTCGGCCATCAGCTCGGCTTCCTTGAGCGCCTGCTGGATGCTCTGCACCGTGGCATCGATGTTCACCACCACGCCACGCTTGAGCCCGCTGCTCGGCGCCACGCCCAGGCCGGCGAGCTTGAGCTCGCCATTGCCCTGCACCTCGGCCACGACCGCCATGACCTTGGCCGTGCCGATGTCGAGGCCCACCACTACGTCTTTGTAATCTCGTGCCATCGTCAGTTGCCCTCGCTCTGTCGGTGAATGTGGTTCATGGTTGCGGTCTCTCTCATTTTTTTGCTGCTGGTTTGGCCGGTGGCGCGGTGCCGGTGGTCACGCCCTGCATACGCACCGCATAGCCGCTGGTGTGGCGCAGGTCGGCCGACTCCAGGGCCGCCACGCCGCGCCGGTAGCTGCTGGTGACCTGGGGCAGCGACTCCACGAACTTGGCCACGCGGGTGCGGATCTCCGCCTGCGTGCCCTGCCCCAGCTCGATCGTGGCGCCGCTTTGCAAGCTGGCGCGCCAGCTGCCGCTGTCGGATTCGCGCAGCGCCACCAGCGGGCTGTTCAGCGTGGCGAACACGGGCGACAGCAGGCGGTACATGGCCAGCACCTCGCTGGAGCGGCCCTCCGGCCCCTGCAGGTGCGGCAGCGGCTGCAGATCGGGGTCGCTCGAATCGCCCTCGAAGATCTGGCCGTCGCTGTTGAGCAGCCGCGCCTCGCCGGCGCTGCCCCAGATGGCGGCGGCGTCCTGCTCCTGCAGCACCACCGACAAGGTGTTCGGGAACTCGCGCTTCACCCGGGCCTCGCGCACCCACGGCGCCTGCTCGAAGGCATGCTTGGTGGCGGCCAGGTCGATGGTGAAGAAGTTGCCCTTGAGCATGGGCATCACATTGGCCTGCAGCGACACCGCGTTGTTGTGCTCCAGCTCGCCCTGCACGATGATGCGCGCGATGCCCAGCGCGGGAAGATTGGCGACCCAGCGCACACCAGCGGCCAGCACCAGGGCCGCGCAGCCGAGGAACAGCGCCGAAGCCAGCACGTTCATCAGCTTCACGTCCAGGGGCATAGGCATGGTCTGCTCCATGTCGTGCTACTCCTTCGCGGTGCCTTGCCAGGCGTCGAGGCTGGCCATGGACAGGATGCGCACGCACAGCGCCTCGTAGGACAGGCCGGTGGCGCGCGCGGCCATCGGCACCAGCGAATGCCCGGTCATGCCCGGCGAGGTGTTGATCTCCAGCAGGAAGGGCTTGTCGTCGCCGGCGCGCACCATCACGTCGGCGCGCGCCCAGCCGCGGCAGCCCAGCGTGCGGAACGCCGCCTCGGACAGCTCGCGGATCTGGCGCTCCAGCGCCTCGGGCAGGCCGCTCGGGCAGTGGTATTGGGTGGTGTCGGTGTAGTACTTGTTCTGGAAGTCGTAGTTGCCGTTCTCGGCCTCGATGCGGATGACCGGCAGCGCACCTGCGCCCTGGCCATGGCCCAGCACTGCGCAAGTGGTCTCGATGCCATCGATGAACTGCTCGCACAGCACCTCGGGGTCGTAGCGCGATGCGAGCAGGTAGGCCTGCTCGCATTCCTCGGCGCTGGCGACCTTGGTGAGGCCAATGGTCGAGCCCTCGCGCGCGGGCTTGACGATCATCGGCGCGCCCAGCGCGGCCAGCGCAGCGCGCGTCTGCTGCGCGCTTTGCGCCATGCGCCATTCGGGCGTGGCCAGGCCCTCGAAGCGCCAGATGCGCTTGGTCATGATCTTGTCCATCGCGATGCTCGACGCCATCACGCCCGGGCCGGTGTACGGAATGCCCAGCAGCTCCAGCGCGCCCTGCACCGTGCCGTCCTCGCCGTGGCGCCCGTGCAGCGCGATGAAGCAGCGCGCAAAGCCCTGCTGGCGCAGCTCGCCCAGCTCCTGCAGCGCCGGGTCGAACGCATGCGCATCCACGCCCTGCGAGCGCAGGGCCTGCAGCACGCCGTTGCCCGACATCAGCGACACCTCGCGCTCGGCCGAGCTGCCGCCCAGCAGCACCGCCACCTTGCCGAAGCTGCGCACATCGATATTTTTGTTTTGGTTCATTTCACTCATAGTGCGCGCCCTTCCTGCGCAACACGCTCTTGGTTCGATAGCAATTCAACGAGCTGGCCGGCCACCTGGCCGATGGAGCCCGCGCCCATGCACAGCACCACGTCGCCATCCCTGGCGATGCCGGCCAGGGCCTGGGGCAGCTCGGCCACCCGCTCGACGAACACCGGCTCCACCTGGCCGCCCACGCGCAGCGCGCGGGTCAGCGCGCGGCCATCGGCGGCGACGATGGGCGCCTCGCCCGCGGCATAGACCTCGGTGAGCACCGCCACGTCGGCCGCGCCGATGACCTTGACGAAATCCTCGAAGCAGTCGCGGGTGCGGGTATAGCGGTGCGGCTGGAAGGCCAGCAACAGCCGGCGCCCGGGGAAGGCGCCACGCGCGGCGGCGATGGTCGCGGCCATCTCCACCGGATGGTGGCCGTAGTCGTCGATCACGGTGCAGGCGCCGCCGCCTGCGGTCGGCGCCTCGCCGTAGCGCTGGAAGCGCCGCCCCACGCCGGTGAAGCCCTGCAGCGCCTTGAGCAGCGCCGCATCGTCTATGCCTAGCTCCATCGCGATCGCGATCGCCGACAGCGCATTGAGCACGTTGTGCTCGCCGGCCAGGTTCAGCACCACGTCCAGATCGGGCCGGCCGGCGCGCCGCACCGCAAAGCGCATCTGCCCCGCCTGGGCCCGCACGTCGACCGCGCGCACCTGGGCCGACTCGTGCAGGCCGTAGGTGGTGACGCCGCAGGCCACGCGCTCGACGATCTCGGCCACCGCCGGGCTGTCCACGCACAGCACCGCGCGGCCGTAGAACGGCATGCGGTTGAGGAAGTCGACGAACGCCGTCTGCAGCCGGCCGAAGTCGTGGCCGTAGGTCTCCATGTGGTCGGCGTCGATGTTGGTCACCACCGCCATCACCGGCAGCAGGTTCAGGAACGAGGCGTCGGACTCGTCGGCCTCGACCACGATGTACTCGCCCTGCCCCAGGCGCGCATTGGCGCCGGCGCTGTTGAGCTTGCCGCCGATCACGAAGGTCGGGTCCAGCCCGGCCTCGGCCAGCACGCTGGTGACCAGGCTGGTGGTGGTGGTCTTGCCGTGCGTGCCGGCAATCGCGATGCCCTTGCGCAGCCGCATCAGCTCGGCCAGCATCAGCGCGCGCGGCACCACCGGGATGTGCAGCGCGCGCGCGGCCAGCACCTCGGGGTTGTCGGCCTGCACCGCGGTGGAGGTGACCACCGCCTGCGCGCCCTCGATGTGGGCGCCGTCATGGCCCACGAAGGTGCGGATGCCCAGGCCCTGCAGGCGCTGCAGCGTGGCGCTGTCGGCCAGGTCGGAGCCCGAGACGCGGTAGCCCAGGTTGTGCAGCACCTCGGCGATGCCACTCATGCCGGCACCGCCTATGCCCACGAAATGGATGCGCTGGATGGCGTGTTTCATGCCAGTACCTCGCAGGCGTCGGCCACCCGTTGGGCGGCGTCCAGTTTTTGCATCTTCTTGGCCTTTTGCGCGCAGTCCATCAGTGCTGGACGCTGCATTTCTTCTAGCATTTCGGCGAGTTTCTGCGCCGACAGATCCGCCTGCTGCACCAGCCAGCCCGCGCCGGCATCGACGAGGAAGCGCGCGTTCGTGGTCTGGTGGTCGTCCACCGCCGAGGGAAAAGGCACGAACACCGCGGCCGCGCCCACGGCGGCCAGCTCGGTCACCGTGCTGGCGCCCGCGCGGCAGACGATCACATCGGCATCGGCATAGGCCCGGGCCGCATCGTCGATGAAGGGGGTGAGCTGCGCCTGCACGCCGGCCTGGGCGTAGTTGCGCGTCAGCTCGTCGATCTGCTTGGCACCGCTTTGGTGCGTGACCTGGGGCCGCGCGCCCTCGGGCAGCAGCGCCAGCGCCTGCGGCACCACGCTGTTGAGCGCCTTCGCCCCCAGGCTGCCGCCCACCACCAGCAGCCTCAAAGGCCCGCTGCGGCCGGCAAAGCGCTCGGCCGGCGCGGCCTGGCGCGTGAATTCGGGGCGCAGCGGGTTGCCCACCCATTCGGCGCCGGCCAGCACATCCGGGAATGCGGTGAACACCCGGCGCGCCCAGCGCGCCAGCAGCTTGTTGGCCATGCCGGCCACCGAGTTCTGCTCGTGCAGCACCAGCGGCGTGCCGCTCAGGCGCGCCATCACGCCGCCGGGCACGGTGATGTAGCCGCCCAGGCCCACGACCACGTCGGGGCGCACGCGCCGGATGGCCGCGCGCGCCTGGCGCAGCGCCTTGAACAGGCGCGCCGGCAGGCCCGCCAGCGAGGCCAGCCCCTTGCCGCGCACGCCGGAGAATTCCACCGGCTCGAACGCGAAGCCCTGCGGCGGCACCAGGCGCTCTTCCATGCTGCCGGGCGCGCCCAGCCAATGCACCCGCCAGCCGCGCTGGCGCAGCTCATGCGCGACCGCCAGCCCCGGGAAGATATGCCCTCCGGTGCCGCCCGCCATGATGAGTGCCGTCTTGCCGCTCATACCCGCGGCCCTCCCAGCGCCTTGTTCTCGCAATCGATGCGCAGCACGATGGCTATCGCCACCAGGTTCATCAGCACGGCCGAGCCGCCGAAGCTCATCAGCGGCAGCGTCAGCCCCTTGGTGGGCAGCGCGCCCAGATTCACGCCGACGTTGATGAAGGTCTGGAAACCAATCCAGATCGCCACGCCCTGCGCCACCAGGCCCGAGAACAGCCGGTCGAGCCGGATCGCGTGGCGGCCGATCTCGACGATGCGCCGGATCATGAAGAAGAACATGCCCAGCAGCACCGCGATGCCGACCAGGCCCAGCTCCTCACCGATCACGGCCAGCAGAAAGTCGGTGTGCGCCTCGGGCAGCCAGTGCAGTTTCTCGACGCTGCCCCCCAGGCCCACGCCGAAGATCTCGCCGCGGCCGATGGCGATCAGCGAATGCGAGAGCTGGTAGCCCTTGCCCAGCGCATGCTGTTCGCTCCAGGGGTCGAGGTAGGCGAAGATCCGCTCGCGGCGCCATTCCGAGGTCATCACGATCGCGGCGAACGCCACCACCAGCACCGCGGCGATCAGGAAGAACATGCGGGCATTCACGCCGCCGAGGAACAGGATGCCCATGGCGATCACAGCGATCACCATGAAGGCGCCCATGTCGGGCTCGGCCAGCAGCAGCGCGCCGACGATGCCCACCGCCAGCCCCATCGGCAGCACCGCGCGAAAGAAGCGCTCCTTGACCTCCATCTTGCGCACCATGTAGTCGCAGGCATACATCAGCACCGCCAGCTTGGCCAGCTCGGAGGGCTGGAAGTTCATGATGCCCAGCGACAGCCAGCGCCGCGCGCCGTTCACCACCGTGCCCACATGCGGCACCAACACCGCGATCAGTAGCACGATGGAGACGATGAACATCCACGGCGCCCAGCGCTCCCACACGGCCATCGGCACCTGAAAGGCCAGCACCGCGGCCACCGTGCCCAGCAGCAGGCTGAGCAGATGGCGCTGGAAGAAGTAGTAGTGCGAGATGTTGCCGAAGCGCGGGTTGTCCGACATCGCGATCGAGGCCGAGAACACCATCACCACGCCCCAGGACAGAATGCCCACCACCAGCCAGATCAGCGTCTGGTCGGCGCCGAAGATGTTGGCGGTGTTGGCCGGGCCCTGGCGGTATTCGTTGCCGCCGACGCGCACCGGCAGGATGTCCACCGGCTTCTCGCCGCCGGACCGGAACCAGCCGAAGACGCCCGCGCGCTGGGTGGAACTCATGACAGCACCTCCAGGCTTTGCCCCTTGTCGGCCGCCAGCTCCGCCACCGCCGCGCAGAACACTTCGGAGCGGTGCGCGTAGTTGCGGAACATGTCGAGGCTGGCGCAGGCCGGCGACATCAGCACCGCGTCGCCCGCATGGGCCTTCTCGCTGGCCAGCGCCACGGCCTCTTCCATGGATGCCGCCTGCAGTTGCGGCACGGCCACGTCGTGCAGGGCTGCGGCGATCTGCGGCGCATCGCGCCCGATCAGCACCACGGCCCGCGCATAGCGGGCCACGGGCGCGGCCAGCGGCGCGAAGTCCTGGCCCTTGCCGTCGCCGCCCAGGATCACTACCAGGCGGCGCTCCGGCCCCAGGCCTTCGAGCGCGGCCACGGTGGCGCCCACATTGGTGCCCTTGCTGTCGTCGAAGTATTCGACCTCGGCCACCACGCCGATGGGTTCGACGCGGTGCGGCTCGCCGCGGTATTCGCGCAGGCCGTAGAGCATGGGCGCGAGCGCGCAGCCCGCGGCGCTGGCCAGCGCCAGCGCGGCGAGCGCGTTCAGCGCGTTGTGGCGGCCGCGGATGCGCAGCGCATCGGCGGGCATCAGGCGCTGCACGAACACATCGTCCACCGCGGCGCCGGGGCGGCGGCGCTCGCCCTCGTCGTCCTGGGCGCGCACCAGCCAAGTCATGCCACCCACCGATTCCAGGCCATAGTCGCCGGGCTGCGTGGGCAGGCCGGCGCCAAAAGTCACATGCCGGCGCTGCTGCGGCCGCTGCAGCTTGACGCGCACCGGCGGCGGCAGCATGGCCATCACCTCGGCGTCGTCGCGGTTGAGCACCATCAGGGCCTCGCGGCCGAAAATCCGGGCCTTGGCCTGCGCATAGGCCTGCATGGAGCCGTGCCAGTCCAGGTGGTCCTGGGTGATGTTCAGCACCACCGCGGCCGTGGGCTCGAAGCCGCTCGCCGCATCGAGCTGGAAGCTCGACAGCTCCAGCACCCAGACCTCGGGCAGCGTGCCCGCGTCCAGGCGCGCGGCCAACGTGTCGAGCAGGGTCGGGCCGATGTTGCCGGCCACGGCCACCGTCTTGTCGGCGCGCTCCACCAGCAGCCCGGTCAGCGCGGTGACGGTGGTCTTGCCGTTGGTGCCGGTGACGGCCAGCACCTTGGGCTGGTACTGCTGCCCGGCCGCCAGTTCGGCCAGGGCCTGCGAAAACAGGTCCAGCTCGCCGGAGACTCGGATGCCGCCCGCGCCGGCGGCCTGCAGCACGGGAGCGATCGCGGCCGGGCTCAGGCCCGGCGAGCGGTAGACCGCCGCCATCGCGGCGTCGTCGCGCCACAGCAGCTGCGCGCTGAACGCGCCGGGCACGAACACCGCCTGCGGGCAGTCGGCCCGCAGGCGCTCCAGCTGCGGCGGTGCCTCGCGGGTATCGGCCACCAAGACCCGCGCGCCCTGGCGCGTGCACCAGCGCGCCATTGCCAGGCCGGAATCGCCCAGGCCCAGGATCAGTACGGGTTGGTTGTGCATGGTGTTCATCGCAGCTTCAAGGTGGACAGGCCGATGAGGCACAGCAGCATGGTGATGATCCAGAAACGCACGACCACCTGCGTCTCCTTCCATCCGCTCTTTTCGAAGTGATGGTGCAGCGGCGCCATCTTCAGCAGGCGCCGGCCTTCGCCATAGCGCTTCTTGGTGTACTTGAACCAGACCACCTGCACCATCACCGATACCGCCTCGGCCACGAAGATGCCGCCCATGATGGCCAGCACGATCTCCTGGCGCACGATCACCGCGATGGTGCCCAGCGCGCCGCCCAGCGCCAGCGCGCCCACGTCGCCCATGAACACCTGCGCCGGATGGGTGTTGAACCACAGGAAGGCCAGCCCCGCGCCGGCCATGGCCGAGCAGAAGATCATCAGCTCGCCCGCGCCGCCGATGTGCGGGAACAGCAGGTACTTGGAGAAGGTGACGCTGCCGCTCACGTAGGCGAACACGCCCAGCACCGAGCCCACCATCACCACCGGCATGATGGCCAGGCCGTCGAGGCCGTCGGTCAGGTTGACCGCGTTGCTGGTGCCCACGATCACCAGGTAGGTCAGGATCACGAAGCCCAGCACGCCCAGCGGATAGCTCACCTCCTTGAAGAAGGGCACCAGCAGCCCGGCCTTGGGCGGCAGGTCCAGCGCGAAGCCCGACTTGGCCCAGGAGACGAACAGGTCCCAGACTTCGGCATTGGTGTTCTCGGAGATGCAGAACACCAGGTACAGCGCGGCGCCCAGGCCGATCACCGACTGCCAGAAATACTTCTCGCGCGAGCGCATGCCCTCCGGGTCCTTGCGCACCACCTTGCGCCAGTCGTCCACCCAGCCGATCGCGCCCATGCCCAGCGTCACCGCCAACACCACCCACACGAAGCGGTTCGACGGATCGGCCCACAGCAGCGTGGCGATCGCGATCGACATCAGGATCAGCACGCCGCCCATGGTGGGCGTGCCGCTCTTGGACAAGTGCGTCTGCATGCCGTAGCCGCGGATCGGCTGGCCGATCTTGAGCGCGGACAGCGTGCGGATCACGCGCGGGCCGGCCACCAGGCCGATCACCAGCGCGGTCAGCGCGCCCATCACCGCCCGGAAGGTCAGGTACTGGAAGACGCGCAAAAAACCCAGCTCGGGCGTCAATCCCTGCAGCCATTGGGCGAGCCACATCAGCATGCCGCGCCCTCCGTCCTGGCCGCCAGCACGCCTTGCACCACCCGCTCCATCTTCATGAACCTCGACCCCTTCACCAGCACGCTGCCCACCTGCGGCAGCGCTTGCAAAACCGCTGCCTGCAGCAGCTCCATGGATTCGAAAACCCGGGCGCCTTCGCCAAAGGCCGCGACCGCGTGGCGCGACAGCTCGCCCAGCGCGAACACCGCCGGTATGCGCTTGTCGCGCGCATAGCGCCCGGCCTCGGCATGGAACTGCGGCCCCTGGTCGCCCACCTCGCCCATGTCGCCCAGCACCAGCAGCTGCGGCCCGGGCAGCTCGCACAGCACGTCGATCGCCGCCTGCACCGAGTCCGGGTTGGCGTTGTAGCTGTCGTCCACCACGGTGATGGTGCGCCCGCCCAGCGATACGCTCAGCGCCCGCGAGCGCCCCTGCACCGGCGCGAACTCGGACAGGCCGCGCGCCACCGATGCCAGCGGCACGCCCGCGGCCAGCGCGCAGGCCGCCGCGGCGGCGGCATTGCGCAGGTTGTGCCGCCCGGCGATGTGCAGCCGGATGCCGGCCTCGCCCTGCGGCGTGCGCAGCGTGAACTGCCAGGCATCGCCCAGCCAGCGGGCATCGCGGCATTGCACATCGGCCGCGCCGCCGTCGCCGAAGGTGCACACGCGGCGCCCGGCGGCCATGTCCTGCCACAGCGCGATATAGGCATCGCCGGCGGGGAACACGGCCACGCCGCCGGCCGGCAGCGCCTCGATCACCGCGCCGTTCTCGCGCGCCACGGCTTGCACCGTGTGCATGAATTCCTGGTGCTCGCGCTGGGCGTTGTTGACCAGCGCCACCGTGGGCTGCGCCATGCGCGCCAGCACCGCGATCTCGCCGGGATGGTTCATGCCCAGCTCCACCACCGCCAGCCGGTGCCCGGCGGCCAGGCGCAGCAGCGTCAGCGGCACGCCGATCTCGTTGTTCAGGTTGCCCTGCGTGGCCAGCGCGGCCGCGCCGGCCTCGGCGCGCAGGATGGCGGCGATCATCTGCGTCACCGTGGTCTTGCCGTTGCTGCCGGTGACCGCGATCAGCGGCAGGCTCCACTGCGCGCGCCAGCCGGTGGCCAGCGCACCCAGGGCCTTCAGCGCATCGGGCACCACGATGCCGGGCAGGCCAGCGGCCGCGGGGTCGATCTCGGCCAGCGCGGCCGTGGCGCCGGCCGCCTTGGCCTCGGCCAGGAAACGGTTGCCGTCGAAGCGCTCGCCGCGCAGCGCCACGAACAGGTCGCCGGCCGCGAGCGTGCGCGTGTCGCTGTGCACCCGCGCCAGCGGCGTGGCACCATCGCCAACCAAGCTGGCTTCTGGTATGCGCGGCTGGATGAAGCCCAGCGCCTGCTGCAGCGTCATCATCGTCGTCATGCCTTGGTCTTTCTGCGTTGCAGCGCGGCCTGCGCCTGCGCCTTGTCGAGAAACGGGTGCCGGGCACCGCGGATCTCCTGGTAGTCCTCATGCCCCTTGCCGGCCAGCAGGATCACGTCCTGCGGCTGCGCCTGGGCGACGGCCTCGGCAATCGCCGCGGCCCGGTCCGGCTGCGTGTGCCAGGCGCTGCTGGCCGACATGCCGGCCTCGATCTGCGCGATGATGGCCAGCGGCTCTTCGTTGCGCGGGTTGTCGCTGGTGACGATCACGCGGTCGGCCAGCCGCTGCGCGATGCCGCCCATCAGCGGGCGCTTGGCCGCGTCGCGGTTGCCGCCGCAGCCGAACACGCACCACAGCTGCCCGCCACGCTGCCCGGCCATGGGGCGCAGCGCGGCCAGCGCCTTCTCCAGCGCATCGGGAGTGTGCGAATAGTCGATGGCCACCAGCGGCGCGCCGGGCGCCGCCACCTGCTCCATGCGCCCCGGCACCGGCGCCAGCGCCTGGCAGGCGGCGACCGCGTCCGCCAGGCCGACGCCCAGCGCGCGCAGCGAGGCGATCACCTGCAGCAGGTTGCCCACGTTGTACTGGCCTATCACCTGGCTGCGCAGCTCCAGCCGCTGCCCGCCCTCGCGCACCTCGAAGGCCAGGCCCTGCTCGGCCATGCGGATGCGGTGGGCGCCGATGCGCGCCGCCGCGCCGGCGGCCGAGGTGGTCCACAGCTGAAGCGCCGAGGCGGCCAGCTCGCCGGCCAGCTCCACGCCCTTGGGATCGTCGAGATGGACGACGGCGCTCTTGAGCCCCGGCCAGTCGAACAGCGCGCGCTTGGCCTGCCAGTAGGCCTGCATGGAGCCGTGGTAGTCGAGGTGGTCCTGGGTGAAATTGGTGAACACCGCGACGCGGATCTGCGTGCCGTCCAGCCGGTGCTCCGCGATACCGATCGACGAGGCCTCCATCACGCAGGCGCCCAGCCCCTGGTCGGCGAACTGCCGCAGCTGCTGCTGCAGCAGCACCGGGTCGGGCGTGGTCATGCCGGTGCTCACCAGCTGGTCGGGCGCGACGCCCACGCCGAGCGTGCCGACCAGCGCGCTGCCGCGGTGCGCCAGCACGCCGCGCTGGCACAAATGGCCGATGGCCTGCGCCAGCCACCAGCTGGTGCTGGTCTTGCCGTTGGTGCCGGTGATGGCGATCACGTCGAGCTGCCGGCTGGGCTGCGCAAACCATTGCGCGGCGATGGGGCCGCAGGCGGCCTTGAGCGCGGGCAGCGCCGCCACTGGCAGGCCGTCCCACTGGAATGCCTCGGCGCCCGCGCGCTCGACCACGCAGGCCACCGCGCCGCGGGCCACCGCGTCGGCCACGAAGGCCCGGCCGTCGCTCACGCCGCCGGGCCAGGCGATGAAGGCATCGCCCGGCGCCACTTGCCGGCTGTCGGTGCGCAGGCTGCCGCCGGCCGGCACGCGCGCGCGCAGCCAGTCGACCACCTGGCCGGCCGACTGCAGCGCGAGGGGAGCGAGCGCCTGGGTCACAGCGGCTCCTCCACCGTGGTGGCCACGATCTGCGGCTTGACCGTCATGTCGGGCTGCACGCCCAGGATGCGCAGCGTCTGCTGCACGACTTCGCTGAACACCGGGCCGGCCACGGTGCCGCCGTAGTAGCTGCCGGCGGTGGGCTCGTCGATCATCACCGCGACGATGACGCGCGGATTCTCGATCGGCGCCATGCCGGTGAACCAGGAGCGGTACTTGCCGGCCGCGTAGCCCCGGCCGGCCTGCTTGCGCGCCGTGCCGGACTTGCCGCCGACGGAGTAGCCCACGGTCTGCGCCTTCTGGCCGGTGCCGCCCGGGCCGGCGGCCAGCCACAGCATGTGGCGCACCTCTTCGGCGGTCTTTTGCGAGAAGATCTGCGTGCCCACCGGGGTTTCGCTGCTCTTGAGCATGGTGGCGGGGATGACCTTGCCGTTGTTGGAGAACACGGTGTAGGAGCGCGCCATCTGGAACAGTGAGGCCGACAGGCCGTAGCCGTAGGCGATGGTCGCCTGCTCCACCGGCTTCCAGCTCTTCCAGGGACGCAGGCGCCCGCCGGCCGCGCCGGGGAATGCGATCTGCGGCTTTTGCCCGTAGCCGAGCGCGGTGTGCACGGTCCACATCTCCTGCGGCGACATGCGCTGCGCGACCTTGAGCGCGCCGATGTTGCTGGACTTCTGGATCACGCCGTCCACCGTGAGCGCGCCGTAGTTGTGCGTGTCGGTGATGGTGAAGCCGCCGATGTTGAAGCGCCCGGGCGAGGTGTCGATCACCGTGCCGGGCTTGACGCGCCCGAGCTCCAGTGCGGTGCCGATGGTGATGGGCTTCATCGTCGAGCCGGGCTCGAAGGTATCGGTGATCGCGCGGTTGCGCAGCTGCTCGCCGGTCAGGTGCAGGCGGTTGTTGGGGTTGTAGCTGGGGTAGTTGGCCAGCGCCAGCACTTCGCCGGTGTGGGCGTCGAGCACCACCACGCTGCCGGCCTTGGCCTTGAAGGCGGCCACCTGGTCGCGCAGCTTCTGGTAGGCGAAGAACTGCACCTTGCTGTCGATGGACAGCTGGATGTCCTTGCCGTCGGCCGGCGGGACCTCGACCCCCACGCCTTCGACCACCCGGCCCAGGCGGTCCTTGATCACGCGGCGCGAGCCGGGCTTGCCGGCCAGGTCCTTGTCGAACGCCAGCTCCATGCCTTCCTGGCCATGGTCTTCCACATTGGTGAAGCCGACCACGTGCGCGGCCGGCTCGCCCTCGGGGTACTGGCGCTTGTATTCCTTGCGCAGGTAGACGCCCTTGACGTCGAGCGCCTTGATCTTCTGGCCCAGGTCCCAGTCGAGCTGGCGCTTGACCCAGACGAAGCTCTTGTCCTCGTCGGCCAGCTTGGCGCTGAGCGCCTGGTAGGGCATGCCCATGAGCTTGGCCATCTCCTTGAGCTTGGCCTGCACCGCGGGGTCGTCGGATTCCACGTCCTCGGGGATCGCCCAGATGCTGGCGGCCGGCACGCTGGAGGCCAGGATGAGGCCGTTGCGGTCGAGGATGCGGCCGCGGTTGGCGGGCAGCTCCAGCGTGCGCGCAAAGCGCACCGCGCCCTGGCGCTGGAAGAAATCGTTGTCGATCACCTGCACGTAGGCGGCGCGCGACACCAGCGCGAAAAAGCCCAGCGCCAGCGCCATCATGAAGAAGCGGCTGCGCCACAGCGGCGTCTTGCTGGCCAGCAGCGGGCTGGAGGAGTAGCGCAGGCCGCGGCTCATTGCGCACCTCCGCCAGTGCCGGCCGGCTCGGGCACATAGAGCGTCACCGCCGGCGTGGCCGATTGCATGCCCAGCTTGTCGCGCGCCATCTGCTCCAGGCGCAGCGGCGTGGCCTGGGCGCGCTTTTCAACCTGCAGGCGCTGGTGGTCGGTTTCCAGCTGGCGCGACTCGGCCACCGCGCGGTCCAGCTCGGTGAACAGCTTGCGCGAGTCGTATTGCGACTGGATCAGCGCCATGGCGCTGAGCATCACCAGCAGCAGCAAGAGAATGTTCAGGCGCAGCAGCATGCGCGCACCTCCTGGGCCAGGGTTGGGGTGGCGGCGCTCACAGCGGCGTCTCCGTACGCTCGGCCACCCGCATCACCGCGCTGCGGGCGCGGGGGTTGGCCTGCACTTCGCGCTCGCCGGGGCGCACGCGCGCCAGCGCCTTCAGCAGCATGGGCTTGGGCGGCGCAAACGGCGCGCGGCGGTCGTAGACGTCCTTGGAATGCTGTGCGATGAACTGCTTGACGATGCGGTCCTCCAGCGAATGAAAGCTGATGACCACCAGGCGAGCGCCGGGCGCGAGCACCCGCAGGCTGGCCTTCAGCGCCTGCTGGAGCTCCTCCAGCTCGGCGTTGATGAAAATCCGAAAAGCCTGAAATGTGCGCGTGGCGGGATGCTGGCCCGCCTCTCGTGTCTTGACCGTGCCAGCCACGAGCTCGGCCAGATGGGCGGTGGTTGACAGCGCAGATCCCGCCTCGCGCCGAGCAACAATCGCCTTTGCAATGGGCCCAGCAAACCGTTCTTCACCAAAGTCACGAATCACCTCCGCTATCTGCTGGACATCCGCCTCCTGCAGCCATTCGGCCACGCTGAGGCCGGCCGAGGTATCCATGCGCATGTCCAGCGGGCCGTCGAACCGGAAACTGAAGCCGCGTGCCGGGCTGTCGATCTGCGGCGAACTCACGCCCAGGTCGAGCAGGATGCCGCTGACGCTGCCCGGCTCCAGCTCGCCCAGGTGCTGGAAGCCCTGGTGGCGGATGCCGAAGCGCGGATCGCCGATCTGCGCGGCGGCGGCGATCGCCTCCTCGTCCTTGTCGAAGGCCACCAGGCGGCCGCCGGCCGGCAGCCCGGCCAGGATGGCGCGCGCATGGCCGCCGCGGCCGAAGGTGCCGTCCACCACCAGCGCGCCGGCAGGCATGGCCGCCAGCGCCAGGGCCTCCACGGCCTCCTGGAGCAGGACGGTGGTGTGTTCGTATGTCGCTACTTGCACGGCCGCCTCAGAATGCAAAGTCTTTCAATGCCTCGGGCGTCTCCTGCTGGAGAGCCTCGGCTTCTTTTTCCTCGTAGGTGGCCTTGTCCCACAGCTCGAAGTGGCTGCCCATGCCCATGAGCATCGCGTCCTTGGTGATGTGGGCCGCGGCCCGCAGCTCGGGCGAGACCAGAATGCGCCCGGTCGCATCCATCTCCACGTCCATGGCGTTGCCCAGGAACAGGCGCTTGTGCCATTGGGCGCTGATGGGCAGCTGCGCCACGCGGGCGCTGAACACGGTCCACTCCTCGCGCGGGAAGACCATCAGGCAGCCATGGGGGTGGCGGGTGATCGTGAGCTGGCCGCCATTCTTGAGCAGCGCGTCGCGGTGCCGGGTCGGTATGGATAACCGACCCTTCGCATCGAGGCTGATCGAAGAGGCTCCCTGGAACACGAAGCGGGCCCTTGAGGTAATGGTTGATGGCGGGGGCGATTGCACTTTTTCCCACAAAAGTGCACTTTTTCCCACTGTATCAGGAAATACCAGGCCAACCAAGCGGCACCACAATCTTTTGCAATGAAATCAACAACTTACCGGCAGGTTTCGATGGATTTTTTCAAGCAAAATTTCATTATTTGATAAGCACTTAGGAGTCTCTATGGATGCGACTTCTTAGATTGAATATGCCATCCGCGCAGACCAACAAGATGCATTTGGTTGCACTTGGCCGCAGGGCCTATGCAAGCACCGCATAATAAGTAAGCGCCTGCCAACTAGTTGGCAGGCGCTTACTTCGCAACCCTGAATTCTACGGCCGAATACCGGGCCCGAAGCCCGGCTCCGGCCCGGTTTGCGTCAGAGAATGTAGCGCGACAGGTCCTCGTTCTGGCTGAGCATCTGCAGGCGCGAGTCCACATAGGCCGCATCGACCACCACGCTCTGGCCGCCCAGCCTGGTGGCCTCGAAGCTGACCTCTTCCAGCAGCCGCTCCATCACCGTGGCGAGGCGCCGGGCGCCGATGTTCTCGGTGCGCTCGTTCACATCGAAGGCGATCTGCGCCAGGCGGGTGATGCCGTCGGCGCGGAAGTCGAGCTGCACGCCCTCGGTCGCCAGCAGCGCCTGGTACTGCTTGACCAGCGAGGCGTGGGTCTGGGTGAGGATGGCCTCGAAGTCCTGCACCGACAGCGACTCCAGCTCCACGCGGATCGGAAAGCGCCCCTGCAGCTCGGGGATCAGGTCGCTCGGGCGCGAGAGGTGGAAGGCGCCCGAGGCGATGAACAGGATGTGGTCGGTCTTGACCATGCCGTACTTGGTGGAGACGGTGGTGCCCTCGACCAGCGGCAGCAGGTCGCGCTGCACGCCCTGGCGCGACACGTCGGCGCCGCTGGTTTCCTGGCGCGCGGCCACCTTGTCGATCTCGTCGATGAAGACGATGCCGTTCTGCTCGGCATTCTCGACCGCGCGCTGCTTGATCTCTTCCTCGTTGACCAGCTTGGCCGCCTCTTCGTCGGCGATCAGCTGCAGCGCCTCGGCGATCCGCAGCTTGCGGGTCTTGCGCTTGTCCTGGCCCATCTGGCTGAACATGCCGCGCAGCTGCTCGGCCATCTCTTCCATGCCCTGCGGGCCCATGATCTCGATGTTGGGGCGCGGCTCGGCCAGGTCGATCTCGATTTCCTTGTCGTTGAGCTGGCCTTCGCGCAGCTTCTTGCGGAACACCTGGCGCGCGGTGCTGTCGGCCGCCACTTCGCCGGTGCGCGCCTGCGGGATCAGCACGTCGAGGATGCGCTCCTCGGCCGCATCCTCGGCGCGGGCGCGCACCTTCTTCATGTCCGCGGCCCGGGTCTGCTTGACCGCGATCTCGGCCAGGTCGCGGATGATGGCGTCCACGTCCTTGCCCACGTAGCCGACCTCGGTGAACTTGGTGGCCTCGACCTTGATGAAGGGCGCATCGGCCAGCTTGGCCAGGCGGCGCGCGATCTCGGTCTTGCCCACGCCGGTGGGGCCGATCATCAGGATGTTCTTCGGCGTGATCTCCGCGCGCAGCCCCTCGGCCACCTGCTGGCGCCGCCAGCGGTTGCGCAGCGCGATGGCCACCGCGCGCTTGGCCTTGGCCTGCCCGACGATGTGGTTGTCGAGTTCGGAGACGATTTCCTGGGGGGTCATGGAGGACATGGGTATCAAATCTTGAGAGGTCACAGCACTTCGACGGTGTGGTGCATGTTGGTGTAGATGCACAGCTCGCCCGCGATGGCCAGCGACTTGCGCACGACGTCCTCGGCCGACAGTTCGGTATTGTTCAGCAGGGCCTTGGCCGCGGAATGCGCATAGGCGCCGCCCGAGCCGATGGCCACGATGCCCTGCTCGGGCTCCAGCACATCGCCGTTGCCGGTGATGATCAGCGAGGCGGTGTGGTCGGCCACCGCGAGCATGGCCTCCAGGCGGCGCAGCACGCGGTCGGTGCGCCAGTCCTTGGTCAGCTCGATGGCGGCGCGGCTCAGGTGGCCCTGGTGCTTGTCCAGCTTGGCCTCGAAGCGCTCGAACAGCGTGAAGGCATCGGCGGTGGCGCCGGCAAAGCCGGCCAGCACCTTGCCGTGGTAGAGCTTGCGCACCTTGCGCGCGGTGCCCTTGACGACAATGTTGCCGAGGGTGACCTGCCCGTCGCCGCCGATCGCGACCTGGATGCCCTGCGGCGTTTCGCGCCGCACGCTGAGAATGGTGGTGCCGTGGTACTGTTCCATAGTATCCCGGCACATGGGGATTGAAGCGCCGATTGCAAGAGAGCGCCGGGCGTCTTCAAGATGAATAGCTGCCAGCGCCCTTCAGGCCTTGTTTTCCAATATGAAAGTATCTGAAAATTAGTACTGGCCAGCGCTAACAGCTATCAATTAGTGACTACTGGATTCCTGCCCCGAGGGCACGGTCGGCGCCCATTGGCCCGCCATCTGCCGCTCGATGGCATTGATCTTTTGCAGCGTGCCGCTGCGGTCCGTTTGCGCACCGCCGCTCGCCCCGGCTGCGCCGCCGTGCCCGGCGGCCGCCACGCCCGCTGCGCGGATCTTGCGCAGCTGCTCGAACTCCAGCCTGCGCACCAGGTCGTTGTGCCGCCTGCGCGTTGCGGCCTGCTGGCTGCCCTGCCCGGCAGGCTGCGCTGGCGGCCGGGAGAGCAAGCGGGAGGCACGGCGCAAAAGAAGGCCGGCCATCCTGGCCAGCATGCCGCCGCCGGCTTGGGGGTCAATGCCCATCCGCCTCCCTTGCCGCGCCGGCGGCTGCCGGGTCAGTCCCCGAACATTTTCTGCTTGAGCTCGCGGCGCTGCTGCGCTTCCAGCGACAGCGTGGCGGTGGGGCGCGCCAGCAGGCGGCCGACACCGATGGGCTCGCCGGTCTCGTCGCAGTAGCCGTAGTCGCCCGCGTCGATGCGCGCGATCGACTGGTCGATCTTCTTGAGCAGCTTGCGCTCGCGGTCGCGGGTGCGCAGCACCAGCGCGTGCTCTTCCTCGATGGTGGCGCGGTCGGCCGGATCGGGCACGATCACCGTGTCTTCGCGCAGGTTCTCGGTGGTTGCGTCCGCATTCATATGCATGTCGCGCTTGAGCTGCACCAGCTTGTGGCGGAAGAACGCCAGCTGCTTTTCGTTCATGTACTCGCTCTCGGGCATGGCGAGCACTTCGTCGTCCGTCAACTCGTCCGCAGGCTTGGTCTTCCAGGCGCTGCCGAGCTTGGAGTCCCGTTTGGGCGTAGTTTGCAAATTCGTAGGCATAGCTTTTATGGACTGACTGGTGCAGTACTCTCAATGACGGCCAGGCCGCCTCCACAACACAAGAATGCCAGTGCCATCGCTGCCGATGGGCGGCGGCATTCTTCCCCGGGCAATCAAGAACTATATCCTGTATGCCACTCCATTGGCTCTCCTTGACCAAAAGGCGTTTCCGAGCTTGCAACAAATCATTGCGTGATCTGCGTGATCGCTTGCGGCACCTTCGTCTGCCAGCCTCGCCCGATCATTCTCTCGGGCTATCGGGCGGCGATTGTAATTGGCATTGTGAGCCAAGGACAACCGATTACCCTTGCGGCGCGCAGGCCCCGGGGCACGTATTTACCCTGAGCGGCGCTGTCAGGCCGCCACCACGCACTGGTCCAGGCCCTGGCGCAGGATGTCCTGTGGCAGGTCGATGCCGATGAAGACCATGCGGCTGGCGCGCGGCTCGTCGGCCGACCATTGCGGCCCCAAATCGCTGCCCATGAGCTGGTGCACGCCCTGGAAGATCACCTTGCGGTCGGTGCCCTTCATGTCGAGCACGCCCTTGTAGCGCAGCATGCGCGGGCCGTAGATGTTGACCACCGCGCCCAGGAAGTCCTCGAGCTTGGCCGGATCGAAGGGCTTGTCGGCGCGGTAGACGAAGCTCTTCACATCGTCGTCGTGATGGTGGTGGTGCGGATGGCTGCAGTGCTCGCCATGCTCGTGGTCATGGTGGCCCTGGCCGTGCTCGTGCTCGCACTGCCCATGGTCGTGGTCGCAATGGCTGTGGTCGTGCTCGTCTTCCTTGAGGAAGTCCGGGTCGATGTCCAGCTTGGCGTTGAGGTTGAAGCCGCGCAGGTCGAACACGTCCTTGAGCGGCACCTCGCCGAAGTGCACCGCGGTGATCGGCGCGCGCGGGTTCATGTGCTTGAGGCGGTGGATCAGCTCGTGCTTCTCGGCCTCGCTCACCAGGTCGGTCTTGGACAGGAAGATCTGGTCGGCAAAGCCGACCTGGCGGCGCGCCTCCTGGCGGGTGTCGAGTTGCTGGTTGGCATGCTTGGCGTCGACCAGGGTGAGGATGGAGTCGATCAGGTAGGTTTCGGCGATCTCGTCGTCCATGAAGAAGGTCTGCGCCACCGGCCCCGGATCGGCCAGGCCGGTGGTCTCGATCACGATGCGGTCGAACTCCACCAGGCCCTGGCGGCGCTTGGCGGCCAGCAGCTGCAGCGCCTCGCGCAGGTCTTCGCGGATGGTGCAGCAGATGCAGCCATTGCTCATCTGCAGGATCTGCTCCTGGGATTCGGTCTTGAGGATGTCGGTATCGATGTTCTCTTCGCCGAACTCGTTTTCGATCACGGCGATCTTCATGCCGTGGGTTTCATGCAGCACGCGCTTGAGCAGCGTGGTCTTGCCCGAGCCCAGGAAGCCGGTAAGGATGGTGACAGGAATAAGCGACATACGACCTCTGATAGGGATGATGCGGGCTGGAGCCCGCCGAAGCAACCAATGATCGTACTAAATGGTAGCCGCCTGTGCGAACGCAAGGGGAAAAGCGGCCCCCTTGCGCTAATGCCGTTCACTTAGGCAAGCCGAAACTGCTGCCAGCCAGTGCGCAGGTTTGAAGGCAGAGGCCGGGA
>NZ_JBMDII010000040.1:0-48397 GCF_057808605.1 Comamonas sp. FG99 | reverse complement strand
GAGCAGCGGACTCTTAATCCGTTGGTCGAGTGTTCGAGTCACTCAGGGCCCACCAGCTTTTCAGGCGCCTGCCTTGCGGCAGGCGCGCACATCAGCCGTATGCCACAGCGGTCACGGCAGCGTTTTCGGGCTCTTAGCTCAGTTGGTAGAGCAGCGGACTCTTAATCCGTTGGTCGAGTGTTCGAGTCACTCAGGGCCCACCAAGTCACCACGCTTGGACATCAAGGATCTGGCGAGCAATCGCCAGGTCCTTTTGTTTTTGCCGCGATAGCAACTCCCCCCGCGATACCATAGCTGCGCGCCCGCCTACTGCAGGCCGTCCGCCACGGCGGGCGGGTTTCAGTTAACCTCGCAAGCATCCGGCAGCACCCCGCTGCGCTGAGCCCGGCCGGCGCCCGACTCTCACGGGCAGCGCCCCGCACAGGCTCCACCTACCCGAAACACCACCGCGCAGGCGCGACGATTGCGCCCGCGCGGCCCCGCTTGAGTCCATGAGCACACCCACCGACAAGGCGGCGACGCAGCAGGCGCCCGCCCACACCCCCTCGCCTTCATTGCCACATCCTCCCATGCATGCTGGCGCCACAGCGCCGCAGTGGGCGCTGGTCATCGTGCTGGCGCTGCTGGGCATGCTGGGGCCGTTTTCCATCGACACCTACCTGCCAGCCTTCGGCAGCATGGCGCAGTCGCTCTCGGCCAGCCCGCTGCAGATGCAGCAGACCCTGTCGGCCTACCTGTTCGCCTTCGCGTTCATGAACCTGTTCCACGGCGCGCTGTCGGACAGCCTGGGCCGCCGCCCGGTGGTGCTGTGGGGCCTGGCCGCGTTCACGCTGGCCTCGGTGGGCTGCGCGCTGGCGCAGGACATCGGCCAGCTGATCTTCTTTCGCGCGCTGCAGGGCGCCAGCACCGGCGCGGGCATCGTGGTGTCGCGCGCGGTGGTGCGCGACCTGTTTCCGCCGGCGCAGGCCCAGCGGGTGATGAGCCAGGTAACCATCTTCTTCGGCGTGGCACCGGCGGTGGCGCCCATCATCGGCGGGCTGCTGGTGGCCCATTTGCACTGGACCGCGATCTTCTGGTTCCTGACCGGCGTCGGCGCCTTCCTGTGGCTGTACAACTACCGGCTGCTGCCGGAAAGCCTGCCGCCGGCCATGCGCCAGCCCTTCGACATCGGCAACCTGCTGCGCGGCTACTGGGAGCTGTGCAGCAGCCCGCGCTTTCTGCTGCTGGCCATCGCCAGCGGCATACCGTTCAACGGCATGTTCGTCTATATCCTGTCGGCGCCCACCTTCCTGGGCACGCACATGGGCATGCAGCCCACGCAGTTCTTCTGGTTCTTCTGCTGCACGATCGGCGGCATCATGGTGGGCGCCTGGGTCAGCGGCCGGCTGGCCGGCAAGATCCCGCCCAAGCGCCAGGTGCGCCATGGCTTTCTGATCATGTTCGTGGTGTCCATCGTCTACCTGGGACTGAACATCGCCTTCAAGCCGCACCCCTCGTGGGCGCTGTTTCCGCTGGGCATCTATTCATTCGGCTGGGCGCTGATGACGCCGGTGGTCACGCTGATGGTGCTGGACCTGCACCCCGAGCGCCGCGGCCTGGCCTCGTCGCTGCAGGCGGTGGTGTCGTCGGTGGCCAACGGCGTGGTGGCCGGCGTGGTGGCGCCGCTGGTGATGGATTCGACCGTGCTGCTGGCCATCAGCTCGGTGGCGATGATGCTGATCGGCCTGCTCAGCTGGGTGTACTTCCACCACCGCTGGCCCGATATCGGCCGGCACGCGGCGCACTAAGAGCGGCTTATATGAAAGCCTCGCGGATTACAACTATGAACCGCCCCGGGTATGAATTGACCTCCCTCGTCAGACCTTTTTGGCGATACTTGACACCCACATAACGTGACACGTGGCCTAGAACGGCCCAAAAGCGGTGGTTTGAACTTCGGCGAGAGAAACCAGCGTTTTGCAATTATTTATTCATCCAATCATTGATAATTTTCCAGGTATCGGGCTGAGCTGTAGAAAATTCATGTCCACCTGGTACCGTATCAATCGTAAGATTTCCATTTTTCCAAGAAGTCGGCATATGTTCAATAAGAGACATTCGATCATTCTTTGCAAAAATTACCAATGTTCGCATATCAGTCTTTTTCATACTTAAAATGGCTGCTTGATCATTATCGAAATACTCTCCTAGAAAATATCTTTCAAACTTCTTTTGATATTCTATATTTACGGAGCCAGATAAATAATTTGCTTCTGATTTTTCATCTATCCATGCACTAGGGGATTGATGCTTTAAAAACGGCGCAACCAAGATAATTTCTTTTGGATCGTTGAAAATATCGCCCAAGGATACGGCAGGAAGCGCACCAAGGCTCTCTCCGTAGATCACAATCTTTTCTTTGTTTTGAGAGCTCGATTTCAAGTACTCAAAAACTGCAGCGGCATCTCTTTGGAAGGCGGTTTTTGGACCGAAGTTGTATAGGCGTCCAGACACATCAGCTCCACTGCCTATGCTTCCGCTATAATTAATCGCGAGAACACTCCAATTGAGTCTAAGAAATTGGCGAATAGAAAATGGAATTTTCTCAATGTTGTTCAAAGGGCCGCCACCAAAAAAATTATTAGCCCCTTACTTTGGATTGGGCGAATAAGCAAACCGTATACCGGCCAATTCTTCGATCCCATAGTGACGTAGCCAATCGTATTCTTGGGCGTTCTAGTGTCTTCCGAGAAACAGGTTTGCTCCACTGCCCCTTCGGGAGTCGCAACAATAATGCTTTTGCTTCCGTCGATCTTTTTTATTATTTGAGCATGAATTCCGACTGGGGAAATACCAACACTTTGAATATAGTTATTATTGCTGCTTTTGCCATTTACGAATGTTTGAATTCTCTCATCAAATTCTTTTGATACATTCAATTGTATTTTCGAGCCATTGAAATATCCAAGGAGAGTACCATCCTTGGGAGATATCACAGGCTTAGCGAATGGCATGTCACCAATTGATTTGAAATTATCCGAAGAACCCTTGGCTATTGCACCTTTGGCAACTATCAGTGCCGTATTCGAATCAAAGGGAGAGGGTGATTCATATACTATTTGTGAGCTCGAAACTTCTCGCCATTTGGTTGTTGAATCTTTTTTGATACCGTCTACAACCGTATATAAATGCAAATCATTGAAATCTTCAAAAATCGCCCCAGCTACTGCGTTAGATTTTAAAAAAACACCTGCAACTTCTTGATGATTGAAACCATTAAGGGCTTTGATTCGGAGGGTTTCAAGTTGGTCATTTTCTTGCTGCGCCGAAATGGAGTCTGTCGGCCCCACCCTCATAACAGTCAATGCAATATCTCTGCTATGTAGTCTGACTTGATCTACAATCTCCCCTTTTGACATGGCGGAATTTAAATCTATTTTTAATAGATTATTATTATTCTCGATAGCGAACAATGATTGGTCACTTTCACCCCAACTCATTAGTCTTATTCCAGCCATTGACGATATGCCAATCAAACAACCATTAAATGATTTTTTCGATAGGGCACATTGAACATTGAGAATATTCAGATGGGTTCCGTCAGGGACTGGCGAATAGTCGCGACTTATGTTTTGATCGAAAACCACAAATCTCCCTTCCGGGGATACGGCTACATTCTCGCCTTCTGTCCTGCATAGTTCATTAGCATTTGCCTGATATGTCTGTGCTGTGGATTTAGCCGACTCTATACTGGATCTACTATGCATAGCAAAACCAATACAGATGCCGACCAAACCGGCTAACAATACATATGCTCTAATTTTCACAGAGTTTTCGGCCTAATTAACCCGCTCTTCTGATAATCTCCGACCCCCTACCAGTGTCACTCCAATGATTTTGTTCGCCGTCAAGCCAGGTCCGTTCATCAAGAGTTCCCAAGACCTTCTAAAGCTTGAATCATTGTAAGCAGTCAATCAACCACGCCCGTGCGCGTGATGTCGGAGCCGCTGCGCGCGGCGAGGCCTACATGCCGCAGAGCTCAATGTTACAGGGCAGCAGCGCCTCGTAGTCATCGACGGCCTGCGCTAGCGGCAGCTTCTTGAACAAGGCGACGAGGTACCGATAGGGCTCGACGTTGTTGGCCTTGGTTGTCTCGATCAGCGAACTATGCACACGCTGCGCAACATCTGGGTGTCGGTGCACTCGGCCTTGGCCACGACCATGGGCTGCGCGCTCTTGCGCGATAGGAGGAGTATCAAGCCCGTGCAGTAGCCTCGAAGCCCCGCGTGCCGATCCGCGTGACTCAAGCCTTCGCTCAGGAGCTCCATGTAGCAGTCAAAGCGCTGGGTTGCATTCATCGCCCCTTCTGCATGAAGTCGAAAAGATCGAATTGTGACATTTATGACATAGTAAGACCAAAAGAAAAGCAGCCAGCGCCCGTCACCAGGCGCTGGCTGCTTTTTTGGCTATTGCAGCTATTGCGCGGCGCTTACCGCCGATCAGCGGTGCTCGCTGCGGGCCTTGCCGCCTGCGGGTACATAGGGCCGGCCGCCGCCCGGTGCGCGGCGCGGCGCTGCCTGCCCGCCGCGGCTGCCACCACGCGGATCGCCATGGCGGTCGCCGCGCTCGAAACGGTTTTCAAAACGGCGTTCGCCCGGCTGCTCGCGGCGCTCGAAGCGCGCATCGCCGCCCGCCGGACGGTGATCTTGCCGGAAGTCCGGGCGACGGTCTTCGAAACGCCCCTCGGGACGGCCCTCGAAGCGGCCGTCAAAGCGCGCATCGCGGCGGCCCGCGCCCGCATCGCCGAAGCCCGGCTTGCGGCCATAGCCGTCATGGTCGCGGCGCGGGCCAAAGCCGCGCTCGCCGCCACGGTCACTACGGCCGCCACGGTCGGCACCGAAGCCGCCGCGCCCTGCCGGACGGCCGCGGTCACCACGGCCACCGCCGCGCGGGCCTTCGTTGCGGCCGCTGGGGAAGCGCTGCGTGGGCTCCAGGCCCGGCACCACATCGGTCTTGAACTGCTGGCGCGTGAAGGCCTCGATATCAAAGATGCGGCGGCGGTCGCGGAACTCGGCGAAGGTGATCGCCAGGCCGCTGCGGCCCGCGCGGCCGGTGCGGCCGATGCGGTGGGTGTAGTCCTCGGCCTTCATCGGCAGGCCGTAGTTGAAGACGTGGGTGATGGTGGGCACGTCGATGCCGCGCGCCGCCACGTCGGTGGCCACCAGGATCTGCACCTGGCCGTTGCGCAGCGCCATCAGGCGGCGGTTGCGCAGGCCCTGGCTCAGCGCGCCGTGCAGCGCCACGGCGGCAAAGCCCGACTGCTGCAGGTCACTCGCCAGCCCGTCGCACTCGATCTGGGTGCTGGCAAAGACAATGGCCTGGTTGATCGAGGTGTCGCGCAGCCAGTGGTCGAGCAGGCGGCGCTTGTGGTCGGAGTTGTCGGCCCAGAACAGCTTTTGCTCGATGTTGGCGTGCTTTTCCTGCGGCGTGGCGATCTGGATCTTCTTCACGCTGGCGCCGTTGTCGTGCATCACGCGCATGGCCAGCTGCTGGATGCGCGGCGCAAAGGTGGCGCTGAACATCATGGTCTGGCGGCGGGCGATGGTGAGCTGGTTGATCTCGGCCAGGTCGTCCGAGAAGCCCAGGTCGAGCATGCGGTCGGCCTCGTCCACCACCAGGAACTGCACCTGGTCGAGCTTGATCTGCAGCGAGCGCTGCAGGTCGAGCAGGCGGCCGGGCGTGGCCACGACCAGGTTGGCGTTCTGCAGCTTGGCGATCTGCAGCTGGTACGGAATGCCGCCCACCACGTTGGCGATGCGCAGGCCCTTGCAGTGGCGCACCAGCTCGATCGCGTCATGCGCCACCTGCTGGGCCAGCTCGCGCGTGGGGCACAGCACCAGCGCGCCCGGCTGCGCGGCCTTGAAGCTGCGCGGGCTCAGCGGGTTCTTGCGCTTGGGGCGCTTGGGTGCCGGCTGGCCGCTGGCGGCGGCTTCGGCGCACAGGCGCTCGTACTCGGCGCGTTCGGCCGCATGGGCCGCGGCCTGCTGCTGGATCAGCGTGTGCAGCACCGGCAGCAGGAAGGCCGCGGTCTTGCCGCTGCCGGTCTGGCTGGAGACCATCAGGTCGGTATGGCTGCCGGCCTCGCCTTGCATGGCCAGCGGAATCGCCTGCTCCTGCACCGCGGTGGGCTGGGTGTAGCCCAGCTCCTGCACCGCCTGCAGCAGCTCGGGCGCCAGGCCCAGCTCGGCGAAGCGATTGGGCAGCTCGGGCACTTCGGCCTGGGCTGCGGCGATGGCTTCGGCGCCACCATCGAGGGCATCGTCGGCGGCCAGCGCAGCCTGTGCGGCCACCTGGTCCAGCGCGCTGGCGCTACCGCCATCCAGGGGAATAGAACGTTCTGCAGGCGCGGCATCGCCCTGCACGGAAAAATCATGCGTCATCATTGAGCTCGAAAAGCAAGGGACAGCGCATGCGCAGGCAAAGGCCTGGGCATGGCACCGATCCGGATGGTTTCAAATACATCAACCATCAAACGGAACCGGCTTCAGAAAAAAAGCAGGTGGGCTGTTCTATCTAGCCAAGGTTTGCGCCTTGCTGGGAGCCCGATGAATGAAGGGAGATGTGCGTGCTATCCGCCGCGCAATCCATGCGCACTGGCGGGTAGCCCGCAATTATCGCACAAAGCCGGGTTTTCCCCAAATCGAGGGGTGTATCACGCCACGGCGGCGGCCGGGCGCTCCATCTGCAGGAACCCGCCGCGGTAGTAGGCCAGCTCATCGATGGACTCGTGCACATCCGCCAGCGCGGTGTGCTTTTGCGCCTTCTTGAAGGCCGCCACCAGCTCGGGCCGCCAGCGGCGGGCCAGCTCCTTGAGCGTGCTGACGTCGATATTGCGGTAGTGGAAGAAGGCTTCCAGCTGCGGCATGTACCTGACCAGGAAGCGCCGGTCCTGGCCGATGCTGTTGCCGCACATCGGCACCTTGCCCTTGGGCGCATAGTGCCGCAGGAACTGCAGCACCGCCTTCTGCGCCATGGCCTCGTCGATGAGGGAGGCGCGCACGCGCTCGGTCAGGCCGCTCCTGCCATGGGTGCCGCGGTTCCAGGCATCCATCTTGGCCAGCTCGTCCTCGCCCTGGTGGATGGCGATGACCGGGCCCTCCACCCGCACCGCCAGGTCGGGGCTGGTCACCACCACCGCGATCTCGATGATGCGGTGGGTATCGGGGTCGAGCCCGGTCATCTCGCAGTCGAGCCAGATCAGGTTCAGGTCGGATTTGGCCAGCATGGGGGCTTGGGCAGGCGCGGAGGTTTCAGGGATGTGGGTGATAGCCATGGCGGGTATTGTCACTGATCCCCTACACTTGCCTGCTTTGCAACCGACGCTGCCTTGCCTTTGACCACCTCTCTTTTGTTCACGCTGGTTTTTGCCGTCGCGCTGTGCGCCGGCACCCTGCTCAAGCTCTGGCTGGCCAGCCGCCAGATCCGCCATGTGGTGCGCCACCGCGATGCGGTGCCCGCCGGCTTTGCCGAGCGCATCAGCCTGGCCGCGCACCAGAAGGCCGCGGCCTATACCGTGGCCAAGGCGCGCTTTGGCATGCTGGAGCTGGCCCTGGGCGTGGCCGTGCTGCTGGGCTGGACGCTGCTGGGCGGGCTGGATGCGCTCAATGGCGCGCTGCTGGCCTGGCTGGGCGGCGGCATGTGGCAGCAGCTGGCGCTGGTGGCCGCCTTCGTGCTGGTCAGCGGCCTGATCGACCTGCCGGCCAGCTGGTGGCAGACCTTCGTGATCGAGCAGCGCTTCGGCTTCAACAAGATGACGCCCGGCCTGTGGCTGGCCGACCTGCTCAAGGGCGCGGCCATGGGCGCGGCGATCGGCCTGCCCATCCTGGCGCTGATCCTGTGGCTGATGGGCGCCGCGGGCCGCTGGTGGTGGCTGTGGGCCTGGGCGGCGTGGATGGGCTTCAACCTGCTGCTGATGGTGGTCTACCCGACTTTCATCGCACCGCTGTTCAACAAGTTCGAGCCGCTGGCGGACGAGGCGCTCAAGGGCCGCGTGCAGGCGCTGATGCAGCGCTGCGGCTTTTCGGCCAAGGGCCTGTTCGTGATGGACGGCAGCCGCCGCAGCGCGCATGCGAACGCCTACTTCACCGGCTTCGGCGCCGCCAAGCGCGTGGTGTTCTTCGACACGCTGCTGCAAAAGCTCGATGCCGACGAGGTCGACGCGGTGCTCGCGCACGAGCTGGGCCATTTCAAGCACCGGCACATCGCCAAGCGCATGGCCGGCATGTTCGTGCTGACGCTGGCCGGCTTTGCGCTCTTGGGCTGGCTGTCGCGCCAGGGCTGGTTCTACGCGGGCCTGGGGGTCACGCCCAACTTCAACATCGCCGGCGTGCCCGGATCGGCACCCAACGATGCGCTGGCGCTGCTGCTGTTCATGCTGGCGGTGCCGGTGTTCAGCGGCTTCGTGTCGCCGCTGGCATCGGGCTGGTCGCGCCGCCACGAGTTCGAGGCCGACGCCTATGCCGCGCGCCAGACCGACGCCCGCCACCTGCAGACCGCGCTGCTCAAGCTGTACGAGGACAATGCCTCGACGCTGACGCCCGATCCGGTCTATGTGCGCTACTACTATTCGCACCCGCCGGCGGTGGAGCGCATGGCCCACCTGCAGCGGCTGGCGGCCGCATGAAGCGCGCCCACGCCAAGCCCGGCGCGGCCACCGCGCTCACCGGCCTGGTCGTGGCCAGCCATGGCCGCCACTGCGTGGTCGAGACGCCCGACGGCACGCGCCGCATCTGCCACCCGCGCGGCAAGAAGAGCCAGGCGGTGGTGGGCGACCAGGTGCTGTGGCAGCCGCCGCCGCCCGGCCAGGGCGACGAGGGCACGATCGAGAAGGTGCAGGACAGGCGCAACCTGTTCTACCGCCAGGATGAGATCCGCACCAAGTCCTTCGCGGCCAATCTCGACCAGGTCCTGATCCTGCTGGCGGCCGAGCCGGTGTTCTCCGAGAGCCAGCTGGCGCGCGCGCTGATCGCCGCCGAGGCGGCGCACATCAGGCCCGTCATCGCGCTGAACAAGATGGATCTGGGCGAGCCCTTTGTGCGCGCCTGGGAGCGGCTGCAGCCGTACCGCACCATGCGCGACGCCGAGGACGCCCCAGCGCACTACACGGTGCTGCCGTTCGCGCTGGCGGGCGCGGACGGCGCAGAGCGCGATGCCATCTACGGCCTGCTCGCAGGCAAGACCACCCTGGTGCTCGGCCCGTCCGGCGTGGGCAAAAGCACCTTGATCAACCTGCTGATCCCCGGCGCCAACGTGGCCACCAACGAGATCTCGCAGGCGCTGAACACCGGCAAGCACACCACCACCAGCACCACCTTGTACTGGGTGGACGAGGCGCGCACCACGGCCCTCATCGACTCGCCGGGCTTTCAGGAGTTCGGCCTGCACCACATCGAGCCCACCCAGCTCGCGGCCTGCATGCCCGACATCGCGGCGCATGCCGGCGACTGCCGGTTCTACAACTGCACCCACCTGCACGAGCCAGGCTGCGGCGTGATCGAGGCCGTGCAGAACGGCGATGCCGCCCTGCCCCTCAGCGAGAACCGCTACGCGATCTACGGCGACCTGTTCGCCGAGCTCAGCCAGCAGCGCTACTGAGTCGCGGCGGCAGCGCCTCGGCATGGCGCAGGTCGACGTGGGCCTTCAAGAAGTCCAGCACCGCGCGGGTGCGCGGCGGCAGCCGCTCGGGCTTGCCCAGGTAGACCGCGTGGATCGGTTCGAGCACGCCGGTGTTGAAGTCCTCCAGCACCACCGCCAGCCGGCCGGCCGCCAGGTCGGGCCAGGCATGGTAGAGCGACAGCCGCGCCAGCCCCGTGCCCTGCAGCGCCAGGTTGCGCATCACGTCGCCATCGTTCACCCGTACCAGATCGCCGATGTCCACATCGAGCCTGCGCCCATCCACGCTGAAAGGCCAGTGCGGCACCGCGCGCGGGTAGTTCCAGCCGATGCGCACATGGTGCTGCAGATCCCGGGGATGCTGCGGCCAGCCGCGCCGGCGCAGATAGCCGGGTGCGCCCACGATCACCTGGCGGGTGCGGCCCAGCAGGTGCGCCACCATGTCCGAGGACGGCAGCTCGCCCCAGCGGATCGCGATGTCCGCCCGCGCCTCGATCAGGTCTACCACCTGGTCGGTGAAGCTCAGGTCCAGCCGCAGCCCGGGGTAGGCCTCCATCAGGCGGGGCAGCAGCGGCACCAGCAGCAGCTGGCCGGTGGACGAGCTGGCATTGATGCGCACCACGCCGCGCGGCTGGCTGCGCGCGGCGGCGGCCGATTCCGCATCATTGAGCTCCGCCAACGCCCGCCTGGCGCCATCATGCAGCTGGCTGCCTTCGGGCGTGAGCTGCAGCCGCCGCGTGCTGCGCAGCAGCAGCTGCGTGCCCAGCCGCGCCTCGAGCCGCGCGACGATCTTGCTCACCGCCGATGGCGACACGCCCAGCACCCGCGCCGCCGCGGAAAAGCTGCCGCGCTCGGCCACCAGCACGAACACCTCCAGCTCGCCCGAGCGGTTGACCTCCAGCGGAGACGGGGCGGCGGTGGGTGGTTGCAATGGCATGGCGAGGCGGCTGGACGAAGGCGAGAGCGGCATTGTGCCCGCCCATTCGTTCCATGTGGGCACAAATATCTTTCCATTATTCCATCTACCCATGCAAAAGCGGGGGCGCCACAATCCTGGCTTCTTTGCAAGAAAGGATGGCTCCATGCCTGTATCCCTGTTGGCGCTGGCCGCCGGTGCCTTCGGCATCGGCACCACCGAATTCATCATCATGGGCTTGCTGACCCAGGTCAGCCAAAGCCTGGACATCTCCATCCCCACCGCGGGCACGCTGATCTCGGGCTATGCCGTCGGCGTGGCGGTAGGCGCGCCGGTGCTCACGCTGGCCACGCTGCGCTGGCCGCGCAAGCGGCTGCTGATGGGCCTGATGCTGATCTTCATCGCCGGCAATGCCGCCGCCGCGCTGGCGCCCAGCTATGGCTGGCTGATGGCGGCGCGCGTGCTCACCTCGCTGACCCACGGCACCTTCTTCGGCGTGGGTGCGGTGGTGGCCACCAGCCTGGTGCCGGCCGACAAGAAGGCCTCGGCGATCGCGCTGATGTTCTCGGGCCTGACCCTGGCCACGCTGCTGGGCGTGCCGGCCGGCGCCTGGCTGGGCCAGCTGTGGGGCTGGCGCATGGCATTTGCGGCGGTGGCCGTGGTCGGCCTGCTGGCGCTGGCCGTGCTGGCCGTTTTCGTGCCGCGCGAGCTGCCGCTGCCGCAGGCCGGCGGCCTGCGCGCGGAGCTGGCGGTGCTGCGCCACCCGCAGGTCTGGCTCGGCCTGCTGGTGACCGTGTTCGGCTTTGCCGGCGTGTTTGCCCTCTATACCTATGTGGAGCCGCTGCTGACGCAGGTGACGCATATGGCCAACAGCCTGGTCGCGATCACCCTGCTGCTGTTCGGCGCCGGCCTGGCGCTGGGCAACTGGCTGGGCGGCAAGCTAGCCGACCGCGGCGTGCTGCGGGCCCTGGTGCTCACGCTGGCGGCGCTGGCGCTGATCCTGCTGCTGGGCCGCTGGGCCTTTGGCCAGGCGGCCGTGGCCATGGCCTATGTGGTGGTCCTGGGCATCGCCGCCTTTGCCACCGTGGCGCCGATGCAGATGCGGGTGCTGCAGTCTGCCGGCAGCAGCGGCGCCAACCTGGCGTCCAGCCTGAACATCGCGGCCTTCAACCTGGGCAATGCGCTGGGCGCCTGGGTGGGCGGCGCGATCATCGCCGGCGGGCTGGGCCTGCTGTCGATAGGCTGGGGCGCGGCGGCCCTGTCGGCCCTGGGCCTGGCCTTGGCCGCGGCAAGCCCGTGGCTGGCGGACGGCGGGCGCCAGCCATTGCCGGCCGGCTGCGTGGCCGAACCGGGGCGGTAGCGGGCGGGTAGCGGGCGGGGATTTCCCCGACACGGCAAAGAGCATTGTTTGCAAATAGCTTTGTCCTATTTGATTTGTTTTATCTATAGTTTCATCAGCTTTACACTGGAGAAACTATATGTCCCCCGACAACGCTAACGGCATACCCCCGATGCCGCGCGCCAGCAGAGCGGCCCGCGCCTGCTGGGTCTTGGCAACGGCCAGCCTGGCATCCTTCGCCGCGCAGGCCGATATCGGCATCAACCATGGCTTCAGCCCCTCCACGGTCATCGTGGGCCAGCCCACCACGCTGACGGTGAACCTGATCAACCAGAACCCGGCGGCGGCCACGGGAGCCGGGGTTTCCATCCCGCTGGCGGGCATGAACGTCACCGCCATCTCGACCACCTGCGCCCCGGGCACCGCCGCCATGTCGGGCTCCAACCTGGTGCTCAGCAATGGCACCATACCCGCCGGCCCCAACGGACAGTGCAAGATCACCGCCCAGGTCACCGTGCCGGCCTCCGGCACCTATCTGAGCGAAGTCGCCGCGGGAGCAGCCAGCTCGTCGCAGGGCAGCAACGCCAGCCCATCCAGCGTGGCGCTGCGGGTGAACGCGCTGGCGCCTATCAAGGGCGCCAAGGCATTCAGCCCCACGACGGTACGCGGCGGCGGCATCTCCACCGTCACCATCACGCTGAACAACACCAACAACGTGCCCCTGACAGGCGCCGCGCTGACCGACACGCTGCCGGCCAAGCTCATGGTCGCCACGCCAGCCAACGCCAGCAGCAGCTGCGGCGGCACGGTCGGCGCCGCGCCAGGGGCCGGCAGCGTCAGCCTGTCGGGCGGCACCATCCCGGCCCAGGGCAGCTGCACGCTCAGCTTCGACGTCACCCCGTCCGATCCCAACGTGTTCTTCAGCGCCAACCAGACGAACACCATCGACTCCAGCGGCGTCACCGCGGACTATGGCGCCACCAATATCGCGCCGTTCAGCGGCACGGTCGGCGTCAACACCGGCGCGCGCATCGTGAAGAACTTCGTCGAAGACCCGGTGCCCAACGGCGGCTCGGCCCGCTTCACCCTGGTGATCCAGAACTTCAACGCCACTGCGCTTGGCGGCATCAGCTTCACCGACAATGTGCCGGCAGGCGTCACGCCCACCGCGATCAACAGCAACACCTGCGGCGGCAGCGCCTCGTTCACCGGCTCGTCGGTCAGCCTGAGCGGTGGCTCCGTGGCCGGTGGCACCACGGCTGGCGTGGGCAGCTGCACCATCGAAGTGCAGTACACCGCGACCAATACGACGGGCAACTACATCTCCGTCGCCAACAGCCAAGCGAACTTCGTGCCCAGCCCCCTGCAGTTCGGCCCGGTCGCCGTGACGGTCGTGGGCGACAGCGTGACCCTCAACCCCGGCGGGCCAGGGCCGGGCATCAACGCCACCAAGACCTTCAATGGCCTGCAAAGCGTGACCAATGCCAACCAGGGCCGGCAGACCAACACCCTCCAGATGGTGCTCACGCTGACCAACAGCGCCGCCACCCCGGCGACCATCACCTCGATCAGGGACGATCTGAGCCTGATGGGCACATCGTTCACCGTGGGCGGAGCGGCCAGCACGACCTGCGGCGGCTCGGTCAACGCCACCATCGGCGGCACCCTGATCGAGAAGAGCGACGGCGCGATCCCCGCGAACAGCTCCTGCACCATCTCGGTACCGGTCAAGATCGACGGCAACGCCACGCCCGGATTGCACCGCAACCGCATCGGCGGCACCTCGGGCCAGGGCGACAGCAACCTGATCCTTACCAACGGCAATGTCTGGACGCCCCTGCAGTGGGCCGAGGTCAATGCCAGCGCGGCGCTCACCGCCGGCAAGTCCTTCAGCCCCAACACGATCTCGTCCGGGCAAAGCACCTCGACCATGACCATCACGCTGAACCGGGCCGCGGGCGCGACCGACCTGACGAACCTGTCGTTCACCGACACCTTCCCCAGCGCGCCGTTCGTGCTCGAAGCCAAGAACCTGGTGAGCAACAGCTGCGGCGGCACCCTGGATCTGGGCACGCCGGGCCAGCTGTCGCTGTCCGGTGGCGCCATCGCCATGCCGGCCGGCGGCCAGGACGCGGCCAGCAGCTGCAGCATCGTGGTCGAGGTGGGCGCGCCCGCCGGCGCCAACGGCACCATCGCCAACACCCTGGCGGCGCGCTCCATCACCACCGATGAGAACGTGTCCAACAACAACACCGCCTCGGCATCGCTCACCGCGTCCAGCGCCTCGCTGCAGCTGAGCAAGGAGTTCAGCAAGGCCACGCTGGAGCGGCTGGGCGACAAGACCACGCTGAAGCTGATCATCAGCAACACCGAAGGCGCGCCCACGCAGACCGGGGTCAAGCTGCAGGACAACCTGCCCTTCGGCATGGTGGTTGCGGATCCGCCCAACCTGGCGCTCGCCGGCAGCTGCACCATCGCAGCGGCCGATCTGCAGGCCGCGGCCGGCGCCAGCACCGTCGCCATGGCGGGCGCCGGCGCCACCGTGCCGGCAGGCGCCACCTGCACGCTCTCCGTGGATGTGACCGGCACGGCCTACGGCAACCTGACCAACATCGTTGCGCCCGGCGGCCTGACCTCGTCGACCGGCCTGGCCAACACCGGCCCGGCCCAGGCCACCGCATCGGTGATCGGCGACGGCGACGTGGGCGTGACCATCACCAACAACGCCAATAGCCTGCAGCCCGGCGGCACCACCACCTATGTGGTCGTCGTCACCAACCATGGCAATTCGGATATCGCCGGCGTGACCCTGTCGAACCCGGCGCCCTCCGGCCTGAGCTACGGCAGCTGGACCTGCAGCGCGGCCGGCGGCGCCACCTGCGCCGCGGCCAGCGGCAGCGGCAACCTGTCGGAGCTGGTCTCGCTGCCGGCCGGCGGCTCGGTGACCTACACGGTCACCGCCACGGTCGACGCAGGCCTGAGCGGCTCGGTGACCAACACCGCCACGCTGCTGATTCCCGCCGCGGTGCACGACACCAACCCGAGCAACAACACGGCCAGCGACACCGACCCGGTGGTGCAGCCGAACAAGAACCTGCAACAAGTGCCGGCCTCCAACCCTGCCGGCCTGGCATTGCTGGGCCTCATGCTGATGGGTGCCGCCGCCGGCGCCTGGCGCAAGCGCGCCAAGTCCGCGGGCCGATAACCTAGGCCCCCGCCCCACCGGCGCCCCATCTCCGCTCGCGGGATGGGGCGTTTTTTCTGGGCAGGCCGGCAGGCGGCGATATTACTCGTGGCGCCAGCGGCTCTGCGCCGCGTTCCCGCTTGATTGCGAAAAACCGCTTCAGCCCAGCAGGCGCGCCAGCGTGAGCAGCGCCAGCAGCAGCATCCACACCACCACCGAGCGCCACACCAGCCCGACCACGCTGCGCAGGTGGGCTACCTCGGGGTCGCGCCCCGGGGTGGTGCTGCCGTCGCCGTCCAGCGGGCCGGCATCCTCGGCCGCGGCGCTGCGCGCGCGCAAGGCCGCGCCGCCCAGGCGGATGTCGATCGCGCCGGCGGTGGCGGCCAGGATCACGCCGTCGTCGTCATTGGGAAAGTGCTGGGTCTGGAAGCGCCAGTTGTCTATGGCCTGCTCGAAGTTGCCCACCGCGGCGAAGCTCACCGCGGTCAGCCGCGCCGGCAGCCAGTCGATGGCCCACCAGGCGGCGCTGGCCGCGCGCTGCATGGCGGCGCTGGCATCGGCCAGCCGCCCGCCCGGGCCCAGCACCCGGCCGACGAATTCGGCCATGCGGTAGAACACCGCGCCGGCCGGCCCCAGCCCCAGCGCCGACCCTATGGAGTAGCAGGCCAGCACGCCGAACACATGGCGGTGCGCCGCCAGCACCGAATACTCGATCACATGGCGCACGATCTCGCGGCGCGGCAGGTCATCGGCCTGCACCTGCTGCCAGTCGGCCAGATACTGGCGCGCCAGGGCCTCGTCGCCGGACTCCAACGCATCGCGGATGCGGGTGAAATGGTGGCTGAACTGGCGAAAGCCCAGCGTGACATAGAGCACCGCCACGTTCCACAGCATGGCCAGCGGCCAGCCCACCAGGTAGCTCAGCAGCCAGTCGATGCCCAGCGCCAGCGCGCTGGGCAGCAGCACCGCCACGCACCAGGCCAGGCGCCCGTGGTGACGCTGGCCGGCATCGAGATTGCGGCTGACCCACTGCACCCACGCGCGCACCGCGGCGTAGACCGGGTTGTCCCGGTCCAGCGGCTTGGCCTGCTCCAGCAGCAGCGCGATCAGCGTGGCGAAAAAACTCATGGGCGCACATCATACCCAGGCAAGGGCAGCGACAGAAAGCGGTACAGGTTGCGCAGCATGCCCGCGGTCGCGCCCCAGATGAAGCGCTCCTTGCCCGCGATGGGGTCGAAATAGGGCATGGACAGCCAGCGCCGCCGCATGTCCTGCATCTGGAACTGCTGCCAGTGGTGGTGGGCCGGGTTCATCAGGAACGCCAGCGGCACCTCGAAGACGTCGGCCACCTCGCCGGGGTTGGGGCGCAGCTGCACCGGCGGCGTCACCAGCGCCACCACCGGCGTGATGTCGAAGCCCGAGCCAGTCTCGTACTGCGGCAGGCAGCCGATCACCTCGGCCTGCGCGCGCGGCAGGCCCACCTCTTCCCAGGCTTCGCGCAGCGCGGCGTCGGCGGCATCGCGGTCGCCCTCGTCCTGGCGGCCGCCCGGAAAGGCGATCTGCCCGGAATGGTTCGAGAGATTGTGGGTGCGCTCGGTCAGCAGCAGGTAGGGCTGGTCGCGCTGCACCAGCGCCACCAGCACCGCGGCCTTGGCGATGGGGCGCGTCGTCCAGCGGCCCTCGGTGCTGACCTCGGGCTGCCAGGGCGCATGCGGGGCGGCGAAGCGCTGGCGCAGCGCGCCCGCGGTCAGCTGCGCGGCAGCGATCGCGGGCAGCTGCGTGTCCACGCCGACCACCGGCACCTGGCGCGGGTCGAAGCCGGGAATGCTGGACATCGGACGCGGCGTCAAAGCCGCCGCGGTGTCTGACGGGCGATCCAACGGGGCCATCCTTTCATCTCCAAAGAAAAAAGCCGCTACACGCGGAGCGTAGCGGCTTGTGGCACGAGGCGTGCGGCTGGGGATTATTCCGCAGCCACGGCAGCCTTGCGCGACGGCAGCTTTTCCTTGATGCGGGCCGACTTGCCGCTGCGCTCGCGCAGGTAGTACAGCTTGGCGCGGCGCACGTCGCCGCGGCGCTTGACTTCGATGCTGGCGATCAGCGGGCTGTAGGTCTGGAAGGTACGCTCCACGCCTTCGCCGCTGGAGATCTTGCGCACGGTGAAGCCGCTGTTCAGGCCACGGTTGCGCTTGGCGATCACCACGCCTTCGTAGGCCTGCACGCGCTTGCGGGTGCCTTCGACCACGTTCACATTCACCACGACGGTGTCGCCGGGGCCAAAATCGGGAACGGTCTTGTTCAGACGGGTGATTTCTTCCTGCTCGAGGATCTGGATCAGATTCATGGTGTCATCCAACGATCTTGCACGCGCCATCGAATGGGCGAATGGGGCAGCCAAGAACATGGTGTCGCTGGCGTCCACGGGTTTTGCTCTTCCTGCCATCAGGAAAAACGGCCGCGCAGAGGATCGGTAAACCGTGGATTATAGCAGTTTGCCCAACTGCTTCAAGAACTTCTCGTCGCCCTTGTCCAGCGCCCCCGCCTGGCGCGCCTGCTGCAGCAGCTCGGGCCGGTGGCCGGCGGTGGTGCGCAGGCGCTCGTCGCGGCGCCAGCGCTCGATGCGCGCATGGTGGCCCGACAGCAGCGGCTCGGGCACCGGCTGGCCCTCCCAGACCTCGGGCCGGGTGTAGTGCGGGCAGTCGAGCAGGCCGTCGAGCGCGGGGTTGAAGCTGTCGAACTGGTGGCTGCCCTCGTCGTGCAGCACGCCGGGCTGCAGCCGCGCAACCGCGTCGAGCAGCGCCATCGCGGCGATCTCGCCGCCGGACAGCACGAAGTCGCCCAGGCTCAGCTGCGCATCGACATACCGGTCGATGAAGCGCTGGTCCACGCCTTCGTAGCGCCCGCACAGCAGCACCGCGCCGGCGCCGCCCGAGCACTGCTGCACCAGCGCATGCTCGATCCTGCGGCCTATGGGCGAGAACAGCACCAGCGGCGCCGCGGCGCCCTCGGCTTCGGCGCGGTCTGCGCGGATGGCCGCCAGGCAGCGCGCCAGCGGCTCGGCCATCATCACCATGCCGGGGCCGCCGCCGAAGGGCCGGTCGTCCACCCGGCGGTAGTTGCCGTCGGCGAAGTCGCGCGGATTCCAGCAGCGCACCGCCACCTGGCCGCTTTGGTAGGCGCGGCGCGTCACGCCGCTGGCCAGAAAGGGCTCGAACAGCTCGGGGAACAGCGTGATGACGTCAAAGCGCATGTCAGTGCATGTCAGTAGTCGGCCTGCCAGTCGACCGTGATGCGCTTGTCCTGCAGCGACACCTGGTCCACATAGGCCGCGACGAAGGGGATCATGCGCTCGCGCGCCTTGCCGTCCTCCTCGTAGCCGATCACCAGCACGGTCTGCGGGCCGGTGGACAGCAGCTCGCGCACCACGCCCAGCGCCACGCCCTCGCGGTTGACCACCGCCAGGCCCATCAGATCGACCCAGTAGTACTCATCGTCGCCGGCCTGCGGAAAGTCGGCGCGCGAGACGAACACGCGCGCACCCTTGAGGCTTTCGGCCGCACTGCGCTCGTCTATGCCCTCGGCCGACGCGACCACCGTGCCGCCATGAAAGCGCGCCTGGCGCATGGCGAGCAGAACGGTGCCGGCAAAGTGCTTCGCGCCCTTTTGCGGCGGCAGCAGGAACCAGCGCTTGGCATTGAACAGCGCCTGCGGATCGGAGCTGTGCGCCAGCACCTTGAACCAGCCCTTGACGCCCCAGGCGTCCGCAATGCGGGCGACCTCGATGGCATCGGCGGGCAGCTCGGCGGGCTGAAGGGGCGTTGGGGCGGGTTGCATGGAATCTGGCGATGGAAAAAAGCGGAGGCCGTCAGTCGATGACCAACGGCCTCCGCTTGGGTATGGAATCTACCGGAACTGAGGCAGCCTGTTAAGCGGCCTGCTCAGGCGACCTGTTAAGCGGTGTGTTTAAGCGGCTTGCTTGGCAGCGGCTTGCTTGGCCAGGCGTTCCACCGTGTCGGAAGCCTGCGCGCCCACGCCCACCCAGTAGGCCAGGCGGTCTTGCGCGATGCGCAGCGTTTCCTCGCCGCCCTTGGCAGTCGGGTTGTAGAAACCAATGCGCTCGATGAAGCGGCCATCGCGGCGCACGCGCTTGTCGGCAACGACGATGTTGAAGAAAGGACGGGCCTTGGCGCCGCCGCGCGAGAGTCGAATTACGACCATAATGAATCCTTCGGGTGGTGATTGAATTCCTGCCGCGTTTGAGACACGCAACTAGCCACCCGGCCAGAGACACGCAGCAAAGCCCTGCATTATACGATTTTCGCCAGACCATGCCAAGCATTCGCGCCAGTACCACGGCAGACCTTGCCGCCATCACCCGCATCTACGCCCACCATGTGCTGCACGGCACCGGCAGCTTCGAGACCGAGCCGCCCACCGAGGCCGACATGGCGCAGCGCCGCAGCGACGTGCTGGCGCGCCAGCTGCCCTACCTGGTGGCCGAGCACGACGGGCAGGTGGCGGGCTTCGCCTATGCCAACTGGTTCAAGCCGCGCCCGGCCTACCGCTTCTCGGCCGAGGATTCGATCTATGTCGATGCCGCGCAGCAGGGGCGCGGCCTGGGCCGCCTGCTGCTGGCTGCGCTGCTGGAGCAGGCCGAGGCCGGCGGCGTGCGCAAGATGATCGCGGTGATCGGCGACTCGGCCAACCAGGGCTCGGTGGGCCTGCACGCTGCGCTGGGCTTTGCGCATGTGGGCACGATGAAGTCGGTGGGCTGGAAATTCGGCCAGTGGCGCGACGTGGTCTTGATGGAAAAAACCCTGGGCGCCGGCGACACGAGCGCGCCCGCGGCCTGAGCCATGGCGAAGAACAAGACCCTGGCGACCTGGCTCGCCTTCCTGGGCGGGCCGCTGGGCCTGCACCGCTTCTACCTGCACGGCCTGGGCGACGCCTGGGGCTGGTTCCTGCCGATTCCGACGGCGCTGGGCCTGTATGGCATCGAGCGGCTGCTGGAAAACGGCATCGACGACCAGGGCAGCTGGGTGCTGATCCCGCTGCTGGGCTTCACGATCGCCGCCTGCGCGCTGACCGCCATCATCTACGGGCTGATGGCGCCGGAGAAATGGAACGCCCGCCACAACCCGCAACTGGAGCCCGAGCACCCCGCGGGGCGCACCAACTGGTTCACCGTGGTCGGCATCGCCACCGCGCTGATGCTGGGCACCGCGGTGCTGATGGCCAGCCTGGCCTACAGCTTCGAGCACTATTTCGAGTACCAGATCGAAGAGGCGCGCAAGATCTCGCAGGACCCTGATTAAAAAAGAGAGCCGTCAGCGCTTACTACAACTAGTTTTCAGATATAAAACTATCTGAAACCTAGAGAACACGAGCGCTGGCAGCTCTCTTTTTTGCTGCGCCGTTCAGAATATCTGCAGGCTCACCCAGTAGGCCACCGCCGCCACGAACGCGCTGGCCGGGATGGTCAGCACCCAGGCCCAGACGATGTTGCCCGCCACGCCCCAGCGCACCGCGCTGGCGCGCTGGGTGGAGCCCACGCCGACGATGGCGCCGGTGATGGTGTGGGTGGTGGACACCGGCACGCCCAGCGCGGTGGCGATGAACAGCGTCAGCGCGCCGCCGCTCTCGGCGCAAAAGCCCCCGACCGGCTTGAGCTTGGTGATCTTCTGGCCCATGGTCTTGACGATGCGCCAGCCGCCGAACATGGTGCCCAGGCCGATCGCGGTGTAGCAGGCGACCACGGCCCAGGTCGGCGGATTCGGGTCGCTGGCCGAGGCATAGCCGGTGGACAGCAGCAGCAGCCAGATGATGCCGATGGTCTTTTGCGCGTCGTTGCCGCCGTGGCCCAGGCTGTATGCTCCGGCCGACAGCAGCTGCAGGCGGCGGAACCATTTGTCGATGCGCCCGGGGCTGGTGCGGCGGCAGATCCAGGCCACCAGCACCATCATCAGCGAGCCAAGGATGAAGCCCAGCAGCGGCGACACGAAAATGAACAGCACCGTCTTCCAGATGCCGCTGGCGATCAACGAGCCCGCGCCGGCCTTGGCGATCACCGAGCCGACGATGCCGCCGATCAGCGCATGCGACGAGCTGCTGGGAATGCCGTAGTACCAGGTGATGACGTTCCAGGTGATGGCGCCCAGCAGCGCGCCGAAGATCACATGCGTGTCCACCACCCCCGGCTGCACGATGCCCTTGCCGATGGTGGCCGCCACGCTGAGGTGGAACACGAAGATCGCCACGAAGTTGAAGAAGGCCGCGAACACCACGGCCTGCGTGGGCTTGAGCACGCCGGTGGAGACGACGGTGGCGATGGAGTTCGCCGCGTCGTGAAAGCCGTTCATGAAGTCGAACAGGATCGCCAGCGCCACCAGCACCACGATCACCCACAGGGCGGTTTGCATGGTTTGCATCGCTACCCCGGCTTCAGGAGTTTTCCAGGATGATGCCTTCGATGTGGTTGGCCACATCCTCGCACTTGTCGGTGATGGTCTCCAGCAGCTCGTAGATCGCCTTGAGCTTGATGACCTCGCGCACGTCGGGCTCCTCGCGGAACAGCTTGCTCATGGCGCTGCGCATCACGCGATCGGCGTCGCCTTCGAGGCGGTCGATCTCCTCGCAGGTCTTGATCGCGGCCTCGGCCACCGAGGGCTCGGCGATGCGCGCCAGCATCTTCACCGCGTCGCGCAGGCGCTCGCAGCACTTGACCGCCAGGTCGGTCAGCCGCGTGATCTCGTCGGTCATGTGGCGCACGTCGTACAGCGCCATGGTCTCGGCCGAATCCTGGATCAGGTCGGCCACGTCGTCCATGGTGTTGATCAGCGAATGGATCTGCTCGCGGTCGATCGGCGTGATGAAGGTCTTGTGCAGCGTGCGGTTGACCTCGGTGGTCACCCGGTCTGCCGCGCGCTCGGCGTTGTCCACGTCCTGGTTGTACTTCTCGCGCAGATGCGCATCGCCATAGTTGGCCACGAGCTGCGAAAACGCGTGGGCCGCCTCGACGATGCGATCCGCGTGCTGGTTGAACATGTCGAAGAAGTTGCCTTCGCGCGGCAATAGCTTGCCAAAGAGCATGATGTACCTGTGGGGTTCTATGCGGATAAAGGATGTGCCACACAGCCCCCACGGCAGAGCACCATGGGACTGTGCGGCACAGATTTCCGAAATTCTACGCGAGCTGTCATCGAACCGACTTATTTCCGGCCACAACATCCCTGCATCCAGCCCGGATGCCCGGGCCTACGCGCTGCGGAACACGAAATACACCGCCCCCAGCAGGCACAGCCCGGCCCAGAGGTAGTCCCACTTCAGCGGCTGGCCCATGAACCAGACCGAAAACGGCACGAACACCAGCAGCGTGATCACCTCCTGCAGGATCTTGAGCTGGCCCACGCTGAACTGCGTGAAGCCGATGCGGTTGGCCGGCACCTGCATCATGTACTCGAAGAACGCGATGCCCCAGCTCACCAGCGCAGCGATGTACCACGGCGAGGCCGACAGGTTCTTCAGGTGCCCGTACCAGGCAAAGGTCATGAACACATTGCTGGCGATTAGCAGGGCTATGGCCTGCACCGGCACGGGAAGGTTGCTCAGGAAATTCACGATGGCGCCCGAAAACGAGAAAAGCGCCATTGTCCGGCGCTTTTCGCTGGCCCGCAGGGGAAACTACTCCCCCAGGTAGGCCGCGCGCACCTTCGGGTCGCTCAGCAGCTGCTGGCCCGGCCCGCTCATGGTGATGATGCCCGACTCCATCACGTAGCCGCGGTCGGCGATGGCCAGCGCGCGGCTGGCGTTCTGCTCCACCAGCACGATGGTCACGCCCATGGAGTGCACGTCGCGCACCACCTCGAAGATCTTGTCCACCATGATGGGCGACAGGCCCATGGACGGCTCGTCCAGCAGCAGCAGCTTGGGCTGGGCCATCAGCGCGCGGGCCATGGCCAGCATCTGCTGCTCGCCACCCGACATGGTGCCGGCCAGCTGGTCCTTGCGCTCGCGCAGGCGCGGGAAGATGCCGAACATCTTCTCGATGTCGGCCTGCACGCCGGCCTTGTCGCGGCGCAGGTAGGCGCCCAGCAGCAGGTTGTCGGTGATGGTCTGGCGCGTGAACACGCCGCGGCCCTCGGGCACCATCACCAGCCCCTTGGCGACCAGGTCCCACGGGCCCTTGCCCCGGATGCTCTCGCCCAGATACTCGATGCTGCCGTCGTTGAGCTGCTGCGTGGCGGTAACCGCCTTCATCGTGGTGGTCTTGCCGGCGCCGTTGGAGCCGATCAGCGACACCAGCTCGCCCTGGAATACATCCAGGTCCACGCCCTTGACCGCCTGGATGCCGCCATAGGCCACCCTCAGGCCGCGCACCTTCAGCAGCGCCTGCCGGCCTTCTTGTTTGCTCGATTGATCGGCCATGCTCAGTGTCCTCCGGTGCCGAGGTAGGCCTCGATCACTTTGTCGTTCTTCTGCACTTCGGCGGGCGTGCCTTCCGCCAGGCGCTTGCCATAGTCGAGCACCGTCACGCGGTCGCACAGGCCCATCACCAGCTTCACATCGTGCTCGATCAGCAAGATGGTGCGGCCGTCGTTGCGGATGCGGTCGATCAGCTCGCGCAGCTGCACCTTCTCGGTGGCGTTCATGCCGGCGGCCGGCTCGTCCAGCGCGATCAGCTTCGGGTCGGTGGCCAGCGCGCGCGCGATCTCCAGGCGGCGCTGGTCGCCGTAGGACAGCGTGCGCGCCTTGTAGTCGGCAAAGCGCTCTATGCCCACATAGGCCAGCAACTCGCGCGCCCGGGCGCGGATCGCGGCCTCCTCGGCCTTGAACCTGGCGCCGCGCAAGATCGCGCCGAGCACGCCCGAGCTGGTGCGCACATGGCGCCCGACCATCACGTTCTCCAGCGCGGTCATCTCGGCGAACAGCCGGATGTTCTGGAAGGTGCGCGCGATGCCCGAGCGGGCCACCAGGTGCACCGCCTTGGGCTCGTAGGGCTGGCCTTCGAGCTCGAAGCTGCCCGAATCGGGCGTGTACAGCCCGGTGATCACGTTGAAGAACGTGGTCTTGCCCGCGCCGTTGGGGCCGATCAGGCCGTAGACCTGGCCGCGCTCGATGGTCAGCGCCACGTCGGACAGCGCCTGCAGGCCGCCAAAGCGCTTGGAGATGCCGGCGACCTTCAGCACCGCAGCCGCAGTATTCACATGGTTCATGGTGCTTCCTCAGTTCTTCTGCAAGGCGCTCTTGCCGTGCTCGGGAGAGGGCCACAGGCCGCGCGGGCGCAGCAGCATCACCACGATCATCGCCAGCGCGATCAGCAGCTGGCGCAGGATGGAGGCGTCGAGCCGGCCGTCGGTCATCGCCTGCAGCGGGCCGGCCACATAGCGCAGCACCTCGGGCAGGGCCGACAGCAGCACCGCGCCCAGGATCACGCCGGGAATATGGCCCAGCCCGCCCAGCACCACCATCGCCACGATCATGATGGACTCCATCAGGCTGAACGACTCGGGCGACACGAAGCCCTGGAAGGCGCTGAACATCACGCCGGCCACGCCGCCGAAGGTGGCGCCCATGCCGAAGGCCAGCAGCTTCATGTTGCGCGTGTTGATGCCCATGGCCTTGGCGGCGATCTCATCCTCGCGGATGGCCATCCAGGCGCGGCCGATGCGCGAATCCTGCAGGCGGTAGCAGATGAACACGCTCACCAGCACCAGCAGCAGGAACAGGTAGTAGTACAGCGACACCGACTCGATGGTGTAGCTGCCGATCTCGATGCGCTTGGCCAGGTCCAGCCCGAAGATCTTGATCGAATCGATCTGGCCCAGGCCCTTGGGGCCGTTGGTGATGTTCACCGGCTGGTCCAGGTTGAGCATGAAGATGCGGATGATCTCGCCGAAGCCCAGCGTCACGATGGCCAGGTAGTCGCCGCGCAGCTTGAGCACCGGCATGCCCAGCAGCACCCCCGCGCAGGCCGCCAGCAGCGCCGCCAGCGGAATCACCAGCCAGATCGAGGTATGCATGCCATTGGGGAACAAGGCCTTGAAGCCCTCGAAGGTCTCGGCCAGGTGAGGCGAGGCCATCAGCCCGAACATGTACGCGCCCACCGCGTAGAAGGCCACGTAGCCCAGGTCCAGCAGGCCGGCGAAGCCGACCACGATGTTCAGGCCCAGGGCCAGCATCACGTACAGCAGGGTCAGGTCGGCGATGCGCACCCAGGCGTTGCCGAAGGACTGCAGCACCAGCGGCAGCGCCAGCAGCACCAGCGCGCCCACGATCCATTGTGCTTTCTTGTTCTGCATCGCCACTCCTTATGCGCGGTCGGCCACACGTTCGCCCAGCAGGCCCGAGGGACGCAGGGTGAGCACGATGATCAGCACGATGAACGAGAAGATATCCACGTACTGGCTGCCCAGCACGCCGCCGGTGAGCGTGCCGATGTAGCCGGCGCCAATGGCCTCCACCAAGCCCAGGATCATCGCGCCCACCACCGCGCCCGCCAGGTTGCCGATGCCGCCGAACACCGCGGCGATGAAGGCCTTGAGCCCCGGCAAAAAGCCCATGGTGTGCTGGGCCGTGCCGTAGTTGGAGGCCCACATCACGCCGGCGATGGCCGCCAGCACCGCGCCGATCACGAAGGTGGCCGAGATCACGAAATCGGGCTTGATGCCCATCAGCGCGGCCACGCGCGGGTTCTCGGCCGTGGCCCGCATCGCGCGGCCCAGGCGGGTGTAGTTCACCAGGTACATCAGCAGCGCCAGCGTGATCGTGGTCACCACCAGGATCAGCACCTGCGTGGGCGTGATCACCGCGCCGGCCACCTCGAAGGGATCGGAGGGCAGCAGCGTGGGATAGGGCTTGTAGTTCGGCTTCCAGATGATCATCGCCAGCGTCTGCAGCAGGATGGACATGCCGATGGCGGTGATCAGCGGAGCCAGCCGCGGGCTGCTCCTCAGCGGCCGGTAGGCGATCTTCTCGATGCTGAAGTTCAGCACCGCCGCCACCACGCAGGCGATGATGGTGGCTATCAGCAGGATGATCCAGCCCGGCATGTCGGGCATGGCGGTCTGCATCATGCCGATGATGCTCCAGCTGGTCAGCGCGCCGACCATGAGCACTTCGCCGTGTGCGAAATTGATCAATTGAATAATGCCGTACACCATTGTGTAGCCCAAGGCTATCAATGCGTACATGCTGCCCAACACCAGACCGTTGATGATCTGTTGCAGCAAGATATCCATGCAAAACCCCTCTGCCGAGTGAACCCACTTGGTGCGCGAAACCCGGACAGGGATAGGCCCGGCGCCGCTCACCACCAACCGCGATAACAGTCGTATACATGCGGATCGCGGTGATTTTAGCGAGGGGAAGCAGTGGTTTCCCGAAGCATCACGCTCGGAGTTTCCCTATGCTGCGGCAGCGCAGGCAACAGCTCACTGCGGCCGCTGCCGCGCCGGCACCCGCGTCTGCAGCGCCGCCGGCGCATAGCCGGCATCGAAGCTGCAGCCCGCCCCGAAACGCGCCTCGTTGCCCGCGCAGGCCTGCGCGATGCCGGCCGCAGTGGGCTTGGTGCCCGAATCGACCCATTGCATCAGCGCCGTCATCAGCGTGGGATAGGTGGGATCGCTGATATAGCTGTGCGTGCCCTGGCGGGTGAAGGTCTGCACCAGCCGCGCGCCGCTGCCGCCCTGCTCCATCAGCGTGCGAAAGCGCGCATCCAGCTCCACGAAGGCGGTGGGATCGCTGATCCACTTGACCGACAGCACCGGCACCGGGATCTTGCCGGCGGGATCGGTGTCTTCGGCGAACTTGCGGTAGGCCGCCGGGTCGGCGCGGTAGCGCAGCACGCCGGCATTGAGCGCGGCATCGTCGGCCGAGCCCGAGTAGACCGCGCCCTCGTTGCCGAAGGGGCTGGCGCCGCCGGTGCGCTTGGCCGAGATGTCCTGGAAGTGCATGGTGCCCCAGTTCAGGTGCGACTGGATGGCGCTCTCGGGGATCTTGATGACCCGGGCGATGGTGTCGATCTTCGCCTGCTGCGCGGCCGTGCGCTGGGCGGCCGGCTTGTCCAGCGCCAGGCATTCGTTCACGCGCAGCGCCACGTCGGCCTGGCGCATCTTGGCATCGGCGGGCAGGCCCAGGTTGAGCGCATACTGGGGTTCGCTCGCGCGCGGATGGTTGCCGCACAGGTACTGGTAGACCACGCGCAGGTCGGTGCGGAAGTCGTAGGCATGGGTGCCGCCGCCCAGCACGCCGCTCGTCAGCAGCACGCCATCGTAGGGGCGCTCGCCCACGGTCTGCTCGGTGAACATCTCGGCGCCCTTGGAGGCCACACCCGCGCCCCAGGACTGGCCGTGCAAAATGGTGCGCCGGGGCTTGGCCACATGCTGGCGGAAGATGCCGCGCAGGCGTTCCGTGTCCTCGGCGGCGGCGCGTACCTCCACGCCGCCCTGGCGGTAGGTGGAGCCGGCCCAGGCATAGCCCGCGCGCACCATGATGGACCAGCGCACCAGGTCTTCGGCCGCGCGCTCGGCGGTGGGCGCGGCCAGGTCGGGGCCGCCGTGGGCATGCAGCACCAGGGTGCCGTTCCACTGCGCCGGCTTGGCGATCAGGTAGTAGGCGCCCTTGGAATCCTGGCCGGCCCAGCAGCTGATGCCCGCAGGAATCTCGGCGGGGCAGGCGGTGGGCTGGGGTGCGGCCTCGACCGAGGCCACCGGCCCCTGCAGCACGGTGGAGCCGCCGCCGCAGCCGGCAAGCGCTGATACTGCCAGCAGCGCGGCGCCGGCGGGACGCAGGGGAAAAGGGGCGAATCGTTGCATGCGGGTCTCCGGTTATTTGTCGGCCTCGATTCTGGAGAGGCTTGCCTAATATTTCAAAGATTTTTAGGATATCGATCGAATACTTTTGACATATATGGAACTGCGCCACCTCCGTTACTTCCTGGCCGTGGCCGACACCGGCCACATCACGCGCGCCGCCGAGCTGCTGGGCATGCAGCAGCCGCCGCTGTCGCAGCAGATCCGCGCGCTGGAGGAAGAGCTGGGCATTGCCCTCTTCAGGCGCCACCCCAAGGGCGTGGACCTCACCGACGCGGGCCGCGAGCTGCGCGGCGAGGCCACGCGGCTGCTGGGCGACTTCGGCGCCATGCGCGCGCGCATGCTGGCCTTTGCGCGCGGCGAGCGCGGCCGCATCCACGTGGGCTTCACCAGCTCGGCCGCGGCCCATGCCTTCACGCCCGAGGTGCTGCGCCTGTGCCGCGGCCGCCATGCCGAGATCGCGCTCGACGTGAGCGAGCACAACGCGGCCGAGATCACCGAGGCGGTGCAGCTCGGGCGCATGCACTGCGGCTTTCTGCGCGTGCCGGTCGCACGGCCCGAGGGGCTGGTGTTCGAGACGCTGCTGCAGGAGCCGGCGCTGCTGGCGATTCCGGCGGACCACCGGCTGGCGCGCGAGCCATCGCGGCCGGTGGCCCTGAAGCAGCTCGACGGCGAGCGCCTGATCCTGGTGCGGCGCAGCGGCGCGCCGGGCCTGTACGCCAATTTGCTGGCCCTGTGCGCCCAGCAAGGGGTGCGGGTGGAGGTGGCCGCCGAGGTGGAGCGCATGATGACCAATGTGAACCTGGTGGCCGCGGGCATGGGCCTGTCCATCGTGCCGGCCTCGGTGCGCGGCGCCCATCCCCAGGCGGTGGTCTACCGCGCCTTCGCCTCCGCGGTGCGGCTGGGTGCGCCGCTCACCCTGGTGTACCGCGAGGCCGGCGACGAAGGCCCGGTGGGCACCTTCATCGCGCTGGCGCGCGAGCTGGCGCAGCGCCACCAGGCTCAGGACGGCTGAGGCATGCGCGGCCCACAGCCCCCCGACACCGGCCGGCGCGCCCTGCTGGCGGCCGGCGTCGGTGCGCTGGCCGGGGCCGCCATCGCGGCGCCGGCCTGGCCCGGCGCCAGCGTGCGGATTCTCGTGGCCTACCCGCCGGGCGGCGTCAGCGACCTCGTGGCCCGGGCGCTCGCCGAGCAGCTGGCACTGCAATGGGGCGTGCCGGTGGTGGTGGACAACCGGCCCGGCGCCAGCGGCACGCTGGCGCTGGAGCTGCTGGCGCGCAGCGCGCCCGATGGCCGCACCCTGGCTTTTGCCGCGGCCACCGCGGCCGGCCTGGCGCAAGCTCCGGTGACGCCGGTGGCCGGCGTGATGCGCACACCCATGCTGCTGGTCGGCACGCCGGCGCTCAAGGCCACAGATTTCGAAGGCATGCTGGCCGAGGCGCGCGCCATGCCCGGCGGCATCCGCTGGGCCACCACGGGCGACGGAACTACCGGCCACGCGGTGCTGCGGCGCATAGGGCGCGCCACCGGCATTCCCATCGTGCATGTGCCCTACAAGGGCGGCGGCCAGCAGCTCAACGACGCGCTGGCCGGGCATTTCGAGCTGCTGTCCACCAATGTCGCGCCGCTGCAGCTGCAGGCGCTGCGCGCGGGCCGCTTCAAGGCCCTGGCCGTGGGCGCGCCGCAGCGCCTATCCGTGCTGCCCGATGTGCCCACGCTGGCGCAGCTAGGCTATGCGCAGGCCAACCTGGACTCGCTGTTCGGCCTGTTCGCGCCGCCGCGGCTGCCGCCGGCCCTGGCCGGGCGCATCCATGCGGCGCTCGCCCGGGCGCTGCGCGCCGCGCCCATCCGCAGCCGGCTGCAGGCGGCCAGCAACCAGCCGTTCGAGGGTTCGTCCGAGGATTTCGCACTGCAGGTGGTGCGGGAAGCGGAGCGTTGAGCCGTGCGCGGATTTCCTCGCCGCGCCTACGCAGGGCACGGTGCATCGGCCTGGCCCGCGGCCAGCAGTTCCAGCTGCCGGGCCACGAAGTCGCGCAGCAGGCGCAGCGTGGGCGTGATGTAGCGGCGGCCCGGCAGCACCAGGTACAGCGGCGCAGGCTCGCCACGCCAGTCGCGGCACAGTTGCACCAGCCTGCCCGCATGCAAGTCCTGCGCCACATCGAAACGCGACTTGTAGGCGATGCCCTGACCGGCCAGGGCCCAGCGGCGCACGGCGTCTCCGTCGTTGCAGACATTGCCGCGCCGCACGCGCACGGCCAGGGGCGGTGCGTCCTGCGGCGTGGGTGGCAGGAAACGCCACAGATCGTGGATTTCGTTGCCCACCATGAAGCACAGGCAATCATGCTGCACCAGCTCATGGGGAGAACGAGGCATGCCGCGCCGCTGCAGGTATTGCGGAGCGGCGCACAGTATGCGGTGGTTGTCCAGGGCCACAGGCAGCGCCACCTGGTCCGAGTCGGCAGGGCTGCCATAGCGCAGGGCGGCATCCACGGGTTCGCTGTAGATGTTGGCCAGCTGGTCCGACAACTGCAGCCGAACCGTCACCGCAGGATGCAGGGACTGGAGCTGCACCAGCCATGGCAGCAACAGGTTGCGGCCGAAATCGGAGGGCGCCGACAGCTTGACGACGCCGCGCGGCTCGGTGCCGGCACCCACGCTTCGAGCCACCTCCTGCAGGGACTCGACGGCCGGCGCACAAGCGGCCAAGAACATCTCGCCTTCGGGTGTCAGGCGCAGATGGCGCGTGGAGCGCACGAACAAGCGCACGTCCAGCTCGGCCTCCAGCCGCTTGACGGCCGCACTGGCCGCCGCCGGCGTCAGATCCAGCGCCCGCGCGGCCGCGCTCAGGCTGCCACTTGCGGCCGTGCGCAAGAAGATGTCGAGGTCTTGCAGTGCTTTCATGGAAGAGTTTTTTCTGAGAGCGTGTTCAAAGTGGGCGCAGCCATTTTCAATGCTTGCCTGCCTCATTGGTACGCCGAGGCCGCCCTGACACCGGCAGGCTCGGCGTGCCAGCGACCAGCGCATCCCACAGGTAGCGGCTGGCGTGGCTGTGCTGCCGCTGGCGCAGCCGCACCAGGCATGCCCGGCGCTGCATGCCCTGCACCTGCAGCGGCTCGGCATCGTGTACACCCAGGCTCAGCGCCGCCGCCGCGTTGAGGATGGCCACCATGCCACTCTCGCGCGCGGCAGCCACCAAATCATCCAGCACGTCGGACTCCAGCTGCACCTGGGGCTTGATTCCCAGCGAGGCAAAGGCCGCATCCAGCTGCCTGCGCATCGCATGATCGCTGGGCAGCAGGGCCAGGCGGCTGCCAGCCAGTTGCGCCAGCGTGGCCTGCTTGCGGCGCCCGGGCCGGCTCTGCAGCCCCACGGCCACCACGCCCTCGATAAAGCAAGGCACGATCTCCAGGTCGGCATGCGGCTCCGGGTCGAAGCTGGCCGCGAAATCGATATCCCCCCGCAGCACCCCCTCGTTGAGCGCCTGCGCCGTGCGCCGGCGCAAAGCCACCGACAGCTCCGGCCACTGGGCCTGGGCCGCGCGCGCCACCGGCATGACCCAGCAGGCACCATAGGACTGCACCAGCCCGATGCGCACCTGGCCAGCGATGGTGTCGGCCTGCGCGGGCGCTTCCCGCAGCATGGCCTGCAACTCCAGCAGACAAGCCGCCAGGCGCGGCGCCAGCGCATGCGCCGACAGCGTCGGCAGGGCCCGGCCGGCCGTGCGCTCAAACAGCGACACGCCCAGCACGTCCTCCAGCAGGGCTATCTGCTCGGACAGCGCCGGCTGCGAAATCGAGCATTCGCGAGCAGCCTCCTTGAAGCTGGCCGCATGCATGGCCGCATGGAAGTAGCGCAGCTGCCGCAGCGACACACGCTCCAGTAGGTTGCGCTGCGAGGGTATGAAAGCTCCGGGGACAGCCATGGTGATCGGATTATCCGATCGATAGGGGAAAAAAGTACGATTTGCCAACCCCGACCAGGCTTTGGACACTGGCATCTCGCCCACAACCCACAGTCCGCACCATGAAGAGACGCCATCTTGTCCAAGCCACCGCCGCACTCGCCAGCCTTCGCATGGCAGGCGCACTGCACGCGGCAAGCTTTCCGTCCCGCCCCATCCGCATCGTCTGCCCCTATCCGGCGGGAGCAACCACTGACGCCGTCTCCCGCCTGATGGCCAACGCTCTGCAGGCCGTCAGCGGCGCCACCGCCATCGTGGAAAACCGCGGCGGTGCCGGCGGCAACATCGGCACCGAGCAGGTCGCCCGCGGCGAAGCAGACGGCCACAGCGTGCTATTGGCCGCGCTGGGGCCGATGGCGGCCAACCCCGCGCTGTACGCCAGGCTCAACTTCGACCCCGCCAAGGACTTCACTCCGCTGGCCCTGGCCGCATCGGTACCGCTGGTGATGGCGGCACATCCATCCTTCGCAGCGGACAATCTGCGCGAGGCAGTGGCCCTGCTGCATCGCGCACCGGGCAAGTACTCCTACGCCTCTGCCGGCAACGGCACGCCCCAGCACCTGGCCGGCGAGCTGTTCAAGCGCGAGACGCGGACCTCCATGCTGCATGTGCCCTACCGCGGCTCGGCTCCAGCCCTCAACGATGTGCTGGGCGGCTCGGTGCAGCTGCTGTTCGAGGCATCGCCGGCCATCCTGCAGCACATCGCCAGCGGCAGGCTCAAGGCCCTGGCGGTGACCACGGCCACGCGGCCTGCCGCCCTAACCTCCGTACCCACGCTCAAGGAGGCTGGCATCAATGCGGACATCAGCGGCTGGTACGGTTTCGTTGCCCCGGCCGCCACGCCCCGGGAGCGGATCGCCTGGCTGAGCAACAACATGGCCAAGGCCTTGGCGCAAAAAGCTACACAGGACAAGCTGGCCGAGCTGGGCTCGATCCGCGTGGACAGCTCCCCCCAGGCCTTTGCCCAGCTGATGGACAGCGAGCGCACACGCTGGCAGACGCTGATCCGAGAGATCGGCATCCGACTGGACTAGATGCCAATGCCCCATATCGTCATCGAAGCGCCCGCCGAACTGGCCGCCGCCATCGACTGGCCCCCGCTGCTGCGTGCGCTGCACGAGGCGCTGGCCGCACGTGGCTGGGCAGCCATGGGCGACCTGAAGTCGCGCGTGCTCCCCATCAGCACACAGCTGTGCGGACACGATGCGGCGGCCACGCAGCTCGTTGCCACCCTGACATTGACCAACCCGCGCCCGCCCGGCACCTGCCATCAGATGGCGCAGCTGGTCTTCGAGCACCTGTGCGCAGCCGTGCAGGCCTGCCAGCCCCGAGCATGGGTGCAGTGCTGTGTATTTCTGCGCGAGCACCCCAAGGAGCACTACCTCAAACGGCAATGGAACGCGCCTGCGGGCTAGCAAACTACCAGCCATCGCGAACCGGCACAACGGATGTGCCCAGCAGGTATCCCAGGGGCACCACGGCCGGCATTTCAACGCTTATTTGAAACGGGCTTATGCGCCATGGCCCTTTTTTCGATCAGGCCTCGCATCCAGAATGACTCCCACAGCAGCGGCCATGGGCGCGCCGCTGGCCTCTTCGACCTTTCCACATCGAGATCATGAACATTGCCGACATCGCCACCAGCCGCCACACCACCAAGGCCTTCGATCCGACGCGCCAGATCGATGAAACCCACATGGAGCAGCTGCGCAGCCTGCTGCGCCACAGCGCATCCTCCGTCAACTCCCAACCCTGGCATTTCCTGATCGCGCAAAGCGACGAGGCCAAAAAGCGCGTGGCCTTGGCCACGCAGCCCAGCTACGGGTACAACGAAGCCAAGGTGCTCCATGCTTCCCACGTCGTGGTTTTCTGCGCCCGCAACGACATCGACAACGCCTATCTACAAGCCCTGCTGGCGCAGGAAAACAGCGATGGCCGCTTCTCCTCGCCCGAAGCCCAGGCCGGCCAGGACAAGGGCCGGCGCTTCTATGTCGAGCTCAACCGCCAGTCGGCAGCAGGCCTGAGCGCATGGATGGAAAAGCAGGTATACCTGGCCCTGGGAACGCTGCTCTTGGGCGCACGCACCCTTGGCATCGATGCCTGCCCCATGGAAGGCGTGGATTTCGCCAAGCTCGACGTGGAATTCAAGCTGCACAGCAAGGGCTTGCACAGCATCGCCCTGGTGGCGCTGGGCTACGGCAGCGAACAGGACTTCAACGCGCGCATCCCCAAGTCGCGCCTGCCCGAGTCCAGGGTCATGTGCACGCTGTAAGCATGGGCCCGCAGGGAGACAGCCTTCGGCTATCCCCGCTCCGGATGCGCCGCCAGCGCCTCGCGCACGATGGGCTTGAGCGCCTGCGCCTCCTCGGGGCTGGCCAGCACGCGGGCCAGTTCGGTGCGCATGCGCGGCTCCCAGAACTTGCGGATGTGCTCGGCAATGCCCTGCAGGGCCTCGTCGCGCTCGGGCATGGCCTCGAAGAACTCGCCGATGCGGTTGGCCATGCGCACCAGGTTGGCGCTGTCCATCACTTGCCTCCTGCCATGGCGGGCTGCTGCGCCTGTGGCGCCTGCGCGGCCTGCAGCAGGGCTACCTGCTCTTCATGGACACGCGCGAATTCTCGCTGCCAGTCGGACGGCTGGGCGTGCTGGGGGACGGGCAGCACCTGCACGGCCGTGACCTTGTACTCGGGGCAGTTGGTGGCCCAGTCGGAGCTGTCGGTGGTGATGACGTTGGCGCCCGATTCGGGGAAGTGGAAGGTGGTGTAGACCACGCCCGGCTGGATGCGCTCGGTGACGGTGGCGCGCAGCACCGTCTCGCCCGCGCGGCTGGCGATGCCCACCCAGTCGCCATCGCGTATGCCGCGGTCCTCGGCATCATGCGGATGGATCTCCAGCCGGTCCTCGCTGTGCCAGTGGCCGTTGTGCGTGCGCCGGGTCTGGGCGCCCACGTTGTACTGCGAGAGGATGCGGCCCGTGGTCAGCAGCAGCGGAAAGCGCTGGGTGACCTTCTCGTCGGTGGCCACGTACTGGGTGATAATGAAGCGGCCCTTGCCGCGCACGAAGCGGTCCCTGTGCATGATGCGGGTGCCTGCCTCTTCCGTGCTGTCGTTGCAGGGCCATTGCACGCTGCCCAGGCGGTCGATCTTGTCGTAGTTCACGCCGGCAAAGCTGGGCGTGAGCGCGGCGATCTCGGCCATGATCTCGCGCGGGTGCGTGTAGTGCATGGGGTAGTCCAGCGCATTGGCCAGCAGCTGGGTGACCTCCCAGTCGGCGTACCCGGCCAGCGGCGCCATGACCTTGCGCACGCGCGAGATGCGGCGCTCGGCATTGGTGAAGGTGCCGTCCTTTTCCAGGAAGGAGGCGCCCGGCAGGAAGACATGGGCGTACTTGGCGGTCTCGTTGAGGAAGATGTCCTGCACCACCACGCATTCCATGGCCGAGAGCGCGGCCGTCACATGCTGGGTGTTGGGGTCGGACTGCACGATGTCCTCGCCCTCGCAGTACAGGCCCATGAAGCTGCCGGCCAGGGCGGCCTCGAACATGTTGGGAATGCGCAGGCCGGGCTCGGGGCTGAGCGCCACGCCCCAGGCGCCCTCGAACTCGGCGCGCACCGTGCTGTCCGAGATGTGGCGGTAGCCGGGCAGCTCGTGCGGGAAGGAGCCCATGTCGCAGGAGCCCTGCACATTGTTCTGGCCGCGCAGCGGGTTCACGCCCACGCCCTCGCGGCCCACGTTGCCCGTGGCCATGGCCAGGTTGGCGATGCCCATGACCATGGTCGAGCCCTGCGCATGCTCGGTCACGCCCAGTCCGTAGTAGATGGCGGCGTTGACGGGGGTGCCCGCCACATGGTCCTCGGCGCCCAGCGCATACAGGCGCGCGGCGCCGCGCACGAGTTCGGGCGCCACGCCCGTGACCTCGGCCATGGCCTCGGGCGAGTTCTCGGGCCGGGCCACGAATGCCTTCCACTGCGCGAAGGACTTGGCATCGCAGCGCTCGGCAATGTAGTCCTCGGCCAGCCAGCCCTCGGTGACGATGACATGGGCCAGCGAGGTGATCATGGCCACGTTGGTGCCGGGCCGCAGCTGCAGGTGGTAGTCGGCGCGGATGTGGGGCGACTTGACGAGCTCGATCTCGCGCGGGTCGATGACGATGAGTTTGGCGCCCGCGCGCAGGCGCTTTTTCATGCGCGAGCCGAACACCGGGTGCGCGGCCGTGGGATTGGCGCCTATGACCATGACCACGTCCGTGTGCTCTATGGACTTGAAGGTCTGCGTGCCGGCCGAGGTGCCGTAGGTCTGGCCCAGGCCGTAGCCCGTGGGCGAGTGGCACACGCGCGCGCAGGTATCGACGTTGTTGTTGCCGAAGGCCGTGCGCACCAGCTTCTGCACCAGGTAGGCCTCCTCGTTGGTGCAGCGCGAGGAGGTGATGCCGCCGATGGAATCCTTGCCGTGCTTCGCCTGGATGCGGCGGAACTCGCGGGCCGTGTGGGCAATGGCCTCTTCCCAGCTGACTTCGCGCCAGGGGTCGGTGATCTTCGCGCGGACCATGGGCTGGGTGATGCGGTCCTTGTGCGTGGCATAGCCCCAGGCAAAGCGGCCCTTGACGCAGGCATGGCCCTCGTTGGCCTGGCCGTCCTTCCAGGGCACCATGCGCACCACCTGCTCGCCCTTCATCTCGGCCTTGAAGCCGCAGCCCACGCCGCAGTAGGCGCAGGTGGTGATGGCGCTGTGCCCGGCCTGGCCCAGCTCGGCCACAGTCTTTTCCTGCAGCGTGGCCGTGGGGCAGGCCTGCACGCAGGCGCCGCAGCTGACGCAGTCGCTGTCCATGAAGCTGCCGCCCTGCCCCGCCGTCACGCGCGAGTCGAACCCCCGGCCCGAGATGGTCAGCGCGAAGGTGCCCTGCGTCTCCTCGCAGGCGCGCACGCAGCGGTTGCAGACGATGCACTTGCTGGGGTCGTAGCTGAAATACGGGTTGGACGCATCGACCTCGGCCCGCGCCTGGCCCTTGAAATGGTTGGCGCCCTCAAAGCCGTAGCGCACCTCGCGCAGGCCCACGGTGCCGGCCATGTCCTGCAGTTCGCAGTCGCCGTTGGCGCTGCAGGTCAGGCAGTCCAGCGGGTGGTCGGAGATGTACAGCTCCATCACGCCGCGGCGCAGTTCCTGCAGTTGCAGGCTTTGCGTGCGCACCTTCATGCCGGGCTCGGCGGGCGTGGTGCAAGAGGCCGGAAAGCCCTTGCGCCCCTCGATCTGCACCAGGCACAGGCGGCAGGAACCGAAGGGCTCCAGGCTGTCGGTGGCGCACAGCCTGGGTACGCTGACGCCGCCCTCCATGGCCGCGCGCATCAGCGAGGTGCCTTCGGGCACACTGACCTCGCGGCCATCGATTTCCAGGGTGATCAGGCGTTCGGACGGACTGGCGGGCGTGCCCCAGTCGGCTTGCTTCAGATGGTCGAGCATGGTGTTCTCCGGTCAGGCGGCTGCAGCCACCGTGGTGGACTCGATGCCGAAGTCCTGGGGATAGTGGTTCAGCGCCGAGCGCACGGGATACGGCGTCATCCCGCCCATGGCGCACAGGGAGCCGTGCTGCATGGTGTCGCACAGGCTTTCCAGCAGGGCCACCTGACCGGCGTGGGCGGCAGGGTCGGTGCCGGCGCGCACGATGCGGTCGATGACCTCCACGCCGCGCGTGGAGCCTATGCGGCAGGGTGTGCATTTGCCACAGGACTCGATGGCGCAGAACTCCATGGCATAGCGCGCCAGCCGCGCCATGTCGGCCGTGTCGTCATGCACGACGATGCCGCCGTGTCCCACCACATTGCCCTTGGCCGCATAGGCCTCGTAGTCCAGCGGCGCATCCCAGTCGGCCGGCGCCACATAGCTGCCCAGCGGGCCGCCCACCTGCACGGCCTTGACGGTGCGGCCCGAGGCCGTGCCGCCGCCAAAGTCCTCCACCAGCTCGCGCAGGCTCAGGCCGAAGGCCTTCTCCACCAGGCCGCCGCGCGCGATGTTGCCGGCCAGCTGGAACGGCAGCGTGCCGCGCGAGCGGCCCATGCCGAAGCCCTGGTAGAAGGCCGCGCCGCGCGCCAGGATCAGCGGCACCGTGGCCAGCGTGATCACGTTGTTGATCACCGTGGGCCGGCCCCACAGGCCTTCGATGGCCGGCAGCGGCGGCTTGGCACGCACGATGCCGCGCCGCCCCTCGATGCTCTCCAGCATGGCGGTTTCCTCGCCGCAGACATAGCTGCCCGCGCCCTTGCGCACCTCCAGGTGGAAGGCGCGCCCACTGCCGGCCACGTCGCGGCCCAGCCAGCCTGCGGCCTCGGCACGCGCAATGGCTTCATTCAGCGTGGCGATGGCATGCGGATACTCGCTGCGCACATAGACAAGGCCCTGGGTGGCGCCCACGGCCAGGCCGGCGATGGCCATGCCCTCGATCAGCGTGTAGGGGTCGCCCTCCATCAGCAGCCGGTCCGCGAAGGTGCCTGAATCGCCTTCGTCGGCATTGCAGGCAATGTACTTTTGCGGCCCCTTGGCGGCGGCCACGGTCTTCCACTTGATGCCGGCCGGAAAGGCCGCGCCGCCGCGCCCGCGCAGGCCCGAATCCAGCACCTCCTGCACGATGGCGGCAGGCTCCAGGCCCGCCGCGCGCTCCAGTCCCTGCCAGCCGCCATGGGCCGCATAGTCGGCCAGGCTCAGCGGGTCGGTGACGCCCAGGCGCGCAAAGGTCAGGCGCTCCTGGCGCGCCAGGTAGGGAATGGCTTCGGTCAGCCCATGGCACAGCGCATGGTTTCGGCCCTGCAGCATTCCGGCATCCAGCAGCCCCGGCACGGCATCGGCCGTGACCGGACCGTAGGCCACACGGCCTTCGGGCGTCTCGACCTCCACCAGGGTCTCCAGCCACAGCAGGCCGCGCGAGCCATTGCGCACGATCTGCACCTGAAGGCCGCGCGCAGCGCACTCGCCCTGCAGGGTGCGGGCCACGGCATCGGCCCCCACGGCCAGAGCAGCGGCATCGCGGGGAACGTAGACGCGCACGCCTTGCGATGCCGCAGCAGGCTGGGCGGCAGCGTTCACCGGTCCAGGATGGCGGCACTGCTGCAGCAGCGCGTCCAGATCCCGCGCCGTCACATGGGCATGGGGATGGCCATCGAGCATCACGGCCGGCGACGACGCGCACAGCCCCAGGCAGTACACCGGCTCCAGCGTCACGGCGCCATCGGCGCTGCGGCCATGGGACCCGCAGCCCAGCGCCTCGCCCGCATGCTGCAGCAGCGCGTCGGCACCGCGCGACTGGCAGGCCTCGGCGCGGCAGACCTGCAGCACATGGCGGCCCGGCGGCGTGGTGCGGAAATGGGGGTAGTAGGAGAGGACGCCATGCACCTCGGCGCGCGAGAGGTTCAATGCATCGGCGATGCGCGGCACGGCGGCTTCGGGGACATGGCCCAGCGTGTCCTGCACGGCGTGCAGCAACTCGATCAGGGGGCCGGGGCGCAGCGCCTGGGATGCGATGGCGTGGTCGACGGCTTCGCGTTCATGGGCGCCCAGCGCTGCGCTGGCAACGATGGGGATGGTGGTCCCGTGGGTAGCTGGCATGGAAATGGACCCCGCAGGGTCTTCGCTGGCTATTGTTGTAGGGCGGCGAGGCGCATGCCCTGGGCAGCCGGCACCCCGCTTGTCTCCACGCTATTTCAAGCGCAATGTGCATCCACGTCAAATTCAATCCCGTGATTGCCTGATTCAATTCTGAAATGAGGGCTTGCCCTGGCCTGGCGCCGGCGCGCGCGGCATTCGCATCGGCGCGCCCGATCTTTGCTAAGCTCATGCACCAAATGACCAATCCGCCAACCGCCGACCTGGGCGACTATCACTTTTCCGACCAGATCGGCCACCTGCTGCGGCGCGTCTACCAGCGCCACACCGCGCTGTTCCAGCAATACATCCCCGACTCGCAGCTCACGGCCGCCCAGTTCGTCGTCCTGTGCTCGGTGCGCGAGCATGGCGGCAGCTCGCTGGCCGACATCGTCAAGGCCACGGTGATCGACCAGGCCACGATCCGCGGCGTGGTCGACCGGCTCAGACAGCGCGAGCTCGTCCGCGTGGACCACGACAAGAGCGACCGGCGCAAGGTGGTGATCGACCTCACGCCGGCCGGCCGGCAGCTGGTGCAGGAGATGGAGCCGTTCGCCCAGCAGATCACCGAGAGCACCTACGGCAGGCTCAACCCCGCCGAGCGGCTGGCGCTGGATTTCCTGCTGCGCAAGATGCTTGAAGGCAACGACACCCCATGACGTGCCGGGCTGCCAGCAGGGCATTGCTTTGCGAGCTAACCGCAGCAGCGCCAGCCCGTTCTCCCCGATCCAAATGCGGTGACCCGAAGGCCCCGGAACACACAGCCCAGCTGCCCTCGGCTGTTTGCCCGGCCCGCCGAACATTCCTCGTGAAGTCGCTGGCAAGTGCGGGCTTGCTGGCCCCGGCGCCGGTGCCTGCGCTTGCTGCCGAGCGACTGCTCGTCACCAACGTCACTGGACTGTATTCCGTCCAGGTAGCGCGCATCGAGGCCCCTCGCTCCACTGATGAGGTATCCACCTTGATACGCAACTGGCCGGGGCAGGTGGGCATCGGGGGTGGCCGCTACAGCATGGGCGGACAAGTCGCCGTCCAGGCCGGGCTCCATCTTGATATGCGCCGGATGAACCGGCTGGTCTGGGTGCAGCCTGCCAACCGCCTGGCCAGGGTTCAGGCGGGGATGTGTTGGCGCGACCTGCAGGACAGCCTGGACCCGCTGGGCCTTGCGGTCAAGACGATGCAGAGCTACGCCAACTTCACCGTGGGAGGCTCGGTCTCGGTCAACTGCCATGGCCGCTACGTTGGCCATGGCTCGATTGGCAATACGGTGCGCGCACTGCAACTGGTCATGGCCGACGGGTCGGTTGTCGAGACCAGCGCCTCCATGCGGCCCGAACTGTTTCGGGCAGCCATCGGAGGATATGGGGCCATTGCCGTCATCACCGAAGTCGAGCTTGAACTCACGGACAACATCCGCATCGAGCGCGTGGTGGAGACCGTACCGCTGGAAGGCTACGTGGCGCACTTCAAGGAGAAGGTGCTTGGCGACCAGCGCGCCGTCATGCACAACGCCGACCTGCTGCCCCCCAGTTTTGACAGTCCGGTGTGCGTGACCTGGCGGCAGGTGCCGCAAACCACGCCGCTGACCCAGGCCGAGAGGCTGGTGCCCCGGGGCCAGTCCTATGGGTGGGAGCAGAACATCATCTGGTCTGTTACGGAGCTGCCGGGCGGGCAGGCGCTACGCAAGAACCTCATCCAGCCCATGCTCCTGGACAAGCCCGCCGTCAAGTGGCTGAACCATGAGGCCAGCCTGGACGTCGCCGCGCTGGAGCCGCGCACGCGTGCCATGTCCACCTATGTGCTGCAGGAATACTTCATCCCGGAACAGCAGGCCGTGAGCTTCGTGCGCGCGATGGCCAGGGTTCTGCAGCAACACGAAGTGGCAGCGCTGAACATCTCCATCCGGCACGCGCCGGCCGACACAACGGCACTGTTGCCCTGGGCGCGCGAGAACGTGTTCTCCTTCGTGCTCTACTACAAGCAACGCACCTGGAGCAGCGCCCAGGAGAAAGTGGGCCGCTGGACGCGCGAACTCATCGACCTGTCGTTGCAGCATGGCGGCCGCTACTACCTGCCCTACCAGTTGCACGCGACGGCGCGGCAGTTTGAGTCTGCCTATCCTGAAATAGCGCAGCTGCGTCTGCTGAAGCGACAGGTGGACCCGAACGCCAAGTTCTCCAACGAGCTCTGGCGCAAATACCTCTGAAGCCAAGGCCTTGCTTTTTGATCGCTCCCATGAAGGATGCCCCGCAAGAGCGGGGCAGCTTTCATGCCAGGCGCGGCAGACTGTTTACACAGCCTGCTGCGCAGGCCTTTTCGCCTCAGGCCTGCGTCGAGGCATCAATCCAGCGCCCGGTTGCGCGACTCCACGTCCACCGCCCAGATCGAGATCGCCCCGGCCACCAGCATGCTGGACAGCACGGCCAGGGCCAGCGTGAAGTGGGTGGCCATGATGGGCGCGATGATGGCCGGCGCGAACAGGCCGCCGAAGCGCGCCACGGCACCGGCCATGCCCATGCCGCTGGCGCGCAGGTCGGTGGGGTAGACCTCGGGGGTGAAAGCATACAGCGCGCCCCAGGTGCCCAGCAGCGAGAAGCTCATCAGCAAGGTCGAGCCGATGACCACGAAGGGCGACGAGCCCAGGCTGTAGAACATGCAGCCCACGGCGCTGAGCAGCAAAAAGCCGATCAGCGTGGGCTTGCGGCCCCAGCGCTCCACGCCATAGGCCGAGAGCGCGAAGCCGGGCAGCTGCACCAGGGCCAGCACCACCAGGAAGACCTGGCCACGCATGAAGGCGAAGCCCTCGCTGCCGAGCTTGACCGGCAGGTAGACGAAGACGCCGTAGTAGGCGATGGAGATCAGCGCCCAGGCCAGGAACAGCGCCAGGCTGCGGCGGCGCAGCTCGGACGAGAACAGCGCACCCAGCGACTTTCGCACCTGCGCCTCGGGCTGCAGCGGCGGGATCTGCACCGCGTTGCCGTTGGTCTTGGCCACCCGCTCCAGCACCTTGCGCGCCTGCTCGGACTTGCCGTTACGGTTGAGGAACATCGGCGACTCGGGGATGTAGAAGCGCAGCACCACGCCGATCAGGGCCGGAATGCCGGTCACGAAGAAGATCACGCGCCAGGCATCGTCGCCCCAGGCCACCGCGACCAGCGCCAGGATGGCCAGGAAAATGGTGCCCACGGCCCAGAACGATTCCAGCAGCACCAGCCAGCGCCCGCGCCGGTCGCTGGGCAGGAACTCGGCCATCATGGTGTAGTCCACCGGCAGCGTGCCGCCCACGCCGATGCCGGTCAGGAAGCGCAGGAACAGCAGCCAGGCGAACTCGGGCGCAAAGGCCGATGCCACGCCGCAGCAGGCATCGATGACCACCGCCATCATCAGCACCGGGCGGCGGCCGATGCGGTCGGCCAGGCGGCCGAATACGAAGGCGCCGATCAGCATGCCGATGAAGAAGAAGGTGCCGGTCTGCAGCGCCTCGGGCACGGTCTTGCCGAAGGTCTTGGCGATCGACGGCGCGCTGAAGCCGATGGACAGCACCTGCATCGCATCGGCCAGCCAGACCAGGCCGAAGATCACGAAAAGCCGGTACTGGAACTTGCCGACACCCGCCGTCTGGATGCCTTTTTCCACTGAAACGAATGAAGATGACATGTAGGAACTCCTCTTTGTAGCCATCGCAATGCTGTTGAATCCATATCCGGCAGCGGCCTGCGCCCCCCGCCGGAAACCCTTAACGCAAAACCCATCCCCTCGGCACCATCCGAATGGTCCGATCACAAAAGAAACCTTGGTCTTCAGAAGCGCGGGCTGGAGCCCGCCTCGTGTATCCGCGGCCACGCCATGCCGCCGCCTGCCTGCACCCTAATGCTGCTGCGCATGCATCTGCGCCCGCAGCCTGCTAATCGTCGTCGTATCGTCTGGCCACGCTTTTTCCTCCGGTGCAAATCGTTCGCGCAAATATCCGAGCAGGTCCGCGATCTGCCGGTCGTCCAGGCTGTCGCCAAAGCCCGGCATGTAGCCCAGCGCATCGTCGGCCGGCGCCTGTATGCCGTTCAGGATCACCTGGACCAGGTTGTCGGGGCTGGCCGCATGCAGGTTGGTGTTCAAGCCCAGCAGCGGCTTGGCGCCGAACAGCGTGGGGCCGCTGCCCGCTTCGTGGCAGACCGCGCAGGCGTTGTGGTAGATGCGCTCGCCATTGGCGTGGCGCGCCAAGAGCCTGGCCGGCGCGGCCGGCGCCGGTGCAGCCGCCGCCTCGGCCACCTGCGGCGCCTGGCCCGGCAGCGCCATCAGGTAGGTGGCGATGGCGCGCACGTCGGCATCGGGCAGCTCGGCCAGGCCATGGATCACCGGCGCCATGGGCCCGGCGGCCACGCCGTGGCGGGCCGAGAAGCCGGTGCGCAGGTACTGGTACAGCTCGTCGCGACTCCAGGGCAGCTTGCCGCCTGCGAGCTGGTTGAGGGCCGGGGCGCTCCACCCCTCGGCCTCGCCGCCGCCCAGGTAGTGGATGCCGGTCTTTTCGGCGCCCAGCGCATTGCGCGGCGAATGGCAGGCCGCGCAGTGGCCCGCGCCTTCGACCAGGTAGGCGCCCCGGTTCCATTCGGCGCTGCGCGCGGGATCGGCCTTGAAGGGCGTGGCATCGTGGAACAGCAGGTTCCAGCCGGCCATGGCCGGGCGCAGGCTGTAGGGAAAGGCCAGCTGCGTCTCGGGGGCCTTGGCCTTTACGGCGGGCTGGGACATTAGGTAGCCGTAGAGCGCCTGCAGGTCGCCATCGCTGAGCTTGGCGAAGGCCGTGTACGGGAAGGCCGGATACAGCTGGCGGCCATCCTGGTGGATGCCGTGGCGCATGGCGCGCTCGAAGGCGGCGTAGGACCAGCGGCCTATGCCGGTCTCGTTGTCGGGCGTGATGTTGGTGGAGTAGATGGTGCCGAACGGCGTCTCCAGGCCGAAGCCACCCGCATTGGCAGCGCCACCCGGCGCCGTGTGGCAGACCACGCAGTCGCCCGCCGCCGCCACCAGCCGGCCGCGCTCCAGGGCCTGGGGCGAGTACAGCGACACATCGGGCCCGTCCGTCAGCGGCAGGGCCGGCTTCAGCGGCCAGGCCATGGCGGCCATGCCGGCGATGCCGGCCGCACCGGCGGCCAGCCAGCCCCAGCCACGGCCGGGCTTTGCAGCGGATGGCTTGCCCGCGACCTCGCCGGCCAGCGCCAGGCGCAGCTGTTCGGGCTGGAAGGGCACTTCGCGCAGCCGCACCCCGGTCGCATGGCGGATGGCGTTGGCAATCGCGGCAGCGGCGGGCAAGGTGGCCACGCCGTCCAGGCCCAGGCTGCCATGCGCGATGACCGCGCCTGCCGGCGCCGCCGCATCGGGCACCAGGGCAGCGCCGGCCGCTGCCGCATCGGCACCGGCGGGGCCGCGCCAGTCGTCAAAGGCCGCCGGCGCGCCCAGCAGCCGGCGCGCACCGGCCAGCAGCTGCGGGTCTTGCCGCACAATCTGCGGATGCAGGCTTGCACCCTGCGCAGCGTGCAGATGCCGGCTGTCGTGCCCCGCGACCACGCGGGTGACCTCGACCTCGCCGGTTTGCGGGTCCACCGCCACCTCGGCCACCCAGGCGCTCCAGACCATGCTGTCCAGGGCCTGTACTTGCGCCGCGGCAAAGCCCCGGCCCCGCAGGCGGCCATCGGCATCCTGCGCCTTCTCCGGCCACGCCGCGCTTTGCGCCACGCGCGCGGCCAGCTCGCGCCCCGGCCCCTGTGGCAGGTGCTGCAGCCGCCAGGCCAGCGGCTCGGCGCCCTGCTCCAGCGCCTGCTCGTGCCACAGGCTTTCGCTGGCGAAGACCTGGGCGGCGTTCAGCTCGTCGACCCCGGCATGCGCCAGGCCTGCCGCCTGCCTGCGTGCCTGCACCGTGCCGGCATCGACCACGCTGGCGCGGGCCGCGGCACGCGCCAGGCCGGGCTGGCTCAGCAGCCGCGCCAGGCTGGGCCGCACCGCCCAGGGCTGGTCGGCCGAGAAGGTGGCCGGCGCCGGTGCCGCGGCCCCAGGCTGCAGCGCGGTGCCGGGTTCGGCCCGGGCTGCCAGTGTCTCAGCCCCGGATGCCCTTGCAGGCCGCAGCACCAGCTCGCCCGGCAGCTGCTCGCCTTCGCAGGCCACGCTGACCGGCCGGCCCACGGCCTGCGACAGCAGGGCCGCATCGGCGGCGGCATCCATCAGGTCGAGCGGATGCGGCGCAGCGCCTTCCAGGGCCAGCACGCGCAGCGCCGAGACGGGCAGCTGCAGCAGCGCGGCGATTTCGCCAACGATCATGGCCTGCAGCTCGGCCGCGCAGCGCGGCAGCCAGAGGCTGGCATGGCCGTCGGCACACCAGGCAATGGCCTGCGCGCCCGCCGGCGCATCGGCACGCGGCATGCGCCAGATGAATGGGCCGGCACCCTCTCCATCGCTACCCGCCAAGGGGGCTGCCGCGCTGGCGCCATGCCATACGGGCGCCAGGCTCGCGGCTGCCTGGTGCGCATGGACAGGCGCCACCGCAACCACGCCGAGAAAGTTCGCGCGCCGCAGCGCGGCAACCACGCCGGCCATGCCGCGGGCTTCGGCCAGCCGGGCCTCGCCGAGTTCCGCGGCCAGTTCCGCGCCCTGGTAGCGCAGGCCATCCCAGGCCGCGAACGGCGGGCGCAGCGCCAGGCCGTGCAGCAGGTCCGGCGGCAGCGCCACGGCGGCCTGCAGGGCGGGGGATGCGCTCGGGCTCATGCCTTTGCCCCCCGCGCTGCGCAGGCATGGCCCGGGCAGGGCTGCGGGCCGCGGCCGGCGCGCAGCTCCACCGCGCGCAGCGCGGCCTGCATGATCTCCACATGCGTGCCACAGCGGCACAGGTTGTGGTGCAGCTCGTTGCGCAGCTGCTGCTCGGTGGGCTGCGGGTTGCGGCGCAGCAGGGCCTCCACCGTCATGATCATGCCGTTGAGGCAGTAGCCGCACTGGGCCGCCTGGCAGTCGATGAAGGCCTGCTGCGTGGGGCCCGGGCACTGGCGCGTGCCCAGGCCTTCGAGCGTGGTCACCTCGCGGCCCACGGCCGCCTTCACCGGGATCACGCAGGAGCGCGCGGCCACGCCATCGATCAGCACCGTGCAGGCGCCGCACTCGCCCAGGCCGCAGCCGTACTTGGGACCGTTCAGTTCCAGGTCATTGCGCAGCACATGCAGCAGCGCCGCCTCGGGCGCCGCTGGCACCTCGTGCATGCGCGCATTGACCTGCAGGCGCAGGGGCTGGACGGTACTGCTGTGATGGACTGGGTTTGCCATGGGGCTGGGTTCTTGCAACGGGGCTGCGGTTCGGGCTGTCGGGCCGCCAGTATCAGGCCGCGGCCTTGGCCTTGGGCTCGACCAGCGGCACGTTGAACACGTCGTAGCCGAAGCACCAGGACGGATCTTCGTTGGTGCGCAGCCAGGTGTTGTCGTGCGAGATGCGCTGCACCTTGCTGGCGCGCTCGGCCCGGTTGGCCTCGTACAGCGCGAAGGCCAGTTCATGGTTGTGCGCACCGACTTCCTTGAGGCAGCGCGCCAGCATGGCGCCATCCTCGATGGCCATGGCCGCGCCCTGGGCCATGTGCGGCTTCATGGGATGGCAGGCATCGCCCAGCAGCACCAGGCGGCCGCGGCTCCACAGCGGCAGCGGGTCGCGCTCCAGCAGCGACCACTTGGTCACTTCCACGGTGGCGTCGATCAGCGCCTGCACCGTCGGGTGCCAGCCCGAGAAGGCCTCGCGCATCTCTTCCTTGCTGCTCTCCAGCCAGCGGTCGTTGAGGTCCCACTTCTCGACCGGCACGCCGGTCACGTAGTAGAGCTCGTCGGCCTTGCCGGTGACGAAGTAGGTCATCATGTGGCGGTCATCGCTCCACCACTTCACGCAGGCATCGAAGGGCAGCATGCCGGCCTTGACCTCGGGCGTGGGGAACACGGCACGGTGGGCCAGGTAGCCCGCGTACTTGGGCAGCTCGGGGCCCAGCAGTTCCTCGCGGATGCGGGAGTTCACGCCGTCGGCGCCGATGACGATATCCGCCTCCTCGGTCGTGCCGTCGGCGAAGTGCATGACCACCACGTTGCCGCGGTCCTCCACCTTGGTGAGGAACTTGCCGTAGGCCATCACGCTGTCGGGCAGGGCCTCGACCAGCAGCGCATGGAAGTCGCCGCGGTGCACGGTCAGGTAGCTGGCGCCGTACTCCTTGACGGCGTAGTCGCCCAGCGGGATCTGGGCCAGCACGTCGCCGGTCTGCCAGTGGCGGCTGTACCAGTAGTCGGGATGCGAGCCCTGCTCGTTGAGCGCATCCTCGATGCCGATGCGCCGCAGGATCTTCATCACGTTGGGCCCGACGTGGATGCCTGCTCCCAGCCGCGAGAAGCTGGGCGCCTGCTCATAGACGCGGACATTGAAGCCTTCCTGGAGCAGCAGCTTGGCAGCAGCTGCGCCACCGAGGCCGGCGCCGACCACGGCGATGCGGGGGGACTGGGAGGTGGATGAGGACATGGTTTTCTCCTTGCGGGAATGTTGAGAGGCAGACAAAACAGCCATCGCGTCAGCCTGTTCATGCCGGGTGTACAGCAGGATCCATGCCAAGCTTCAAAGGCCTTAATTCAGGTGTATGCACTTAATTTTTTAAAACATCAACTGCACCACAAGGCAGCAGAATAAATGTTTTTCTGGATTTTTTGGTGCAATTTTTGCACTGTTTAGGTACAAACCACTATAAAAATGATGTTTGCCAAACGGCATATCTTTTGCAAGAATAAAGCGTATACGCTCATTTGATTTCAATCAAATCCTATTGACCACTGCAGAAAGCAAGCCCAATGACCAAGACCTACCGCATCGGCCAGATCGTGCCGAGTTCGAACACCACCATGGAGACCGAGATACCG